>NZ_JAUBOR010000049.1:0-35961 GCF_036700305.1 Microcoleus sp. Z1_A1 | reverse complement strand
TTCATTGTTAACCTCCTGACTACATATTATCATTCTTGCTTACTACTGCTTATAAACTTAATGAAGTTTTATAATACCATTTTAGATTTTAGATTTTAGATTTTAGATTTTGGGAATGACAGAGGAAGCTTGTGGTTTAGAGTTTGCGTAGGGTTGCATTATTTTTTTGAACTGGTATCAAAAGTCCTCAGAAACCTGTTATTTTCTGAGAAAATCGGTTTCGGAATGTATCAATTGAGCTCGGGCCCGGTTTCTGGTTTGATAACTTTTTGGATTTCCTCGATCGCCCTAGTCGCCACTGTTTCAGGCCTTTCACCCACACCAGCATAGACTCGGACATCTGCTTGAGTGTAGAAACGCTCTCGCTCTTTAAAAAGGCTTTGCAGCTTAGATTTGAGCTCGCCCTCCTGCAGTAGGGGTCGAGCGGTGTCCGAACGCAGTCGATCGTACAATTGATCTACAGGCACATCCAGCCAAACCACTACACCGTAGTGCAAGTAACCCCAATTCATCGATCGCGTCACAATGCCACCGCCCGTAGCCACGACCGAATTTTGATACGCAGACAACTCCCCAAGCACTTTACTTTCTAGTTCCCGAAAAGCCTCTTCCCCTTCTCGATCGAAAATCTCAGCAATTGACTGATTAGCAACTCGAACAATTAGTTCATCAGTATCAAAAAAACGGTATTTTAATTTTTTTGCCAAAATCCGCCCCACCGTTGTTTTTCCCGCACCCATCATCCCGACAAGATAGATATTTACTCCCCTCAACCCATCCACTGCCAAATCCTCCGATATTTTTCTATTTTTTCAGGTTAATCGATCTGCCACTGAGGCCATCATCGTCATCAAACTCATCACCCTCATCCAATCCCCAATCCTCATCTGCTTCTGCCATAGGATTTATTGGTGTTTCATCAGCGGGTTTAGGAATCTGCCCTTCCAGAGGAATCAGCACTCGATACTCCGCATCGTATACAGACTCTGTTTGTCCCACCCCAGACTGGCTCGGATCTCGATAGCCGTAAGAATATACTGAGCCAGCCCAAGACTTGCTTTTCGGTTCCTGCTGAGCTTCGTAAGCCCTCGGATTTGCCGCTGGAACATCATTTACCTGCGGTCGATCGGGAAAATCGCGATCGTCCCCCCAATCATCATCGCCCCCTTGAGAACGCGATTTTGAGCCATCTGAGACCCAATCATCCTCATCGTCTGCCGCTGCATAACTCCCCGGTTGAGCATAATCCTTCGCCCCATCCGGGTTCGGAGTTTCTTGCTGGAAAGTCCGGGCACTGTAACCCGCCGACGTGCCGTACTCAGTTCGGTAGGAACCAGGAGCTTGAGTTTGGCTATTTTCCCTATTCAGATCCGGGTCAATTCCCTGTTTTCTAGGAGGGGGAGGCGGCGTGTAAGGTGTTCTGCTGTCCTCTGGGAAAGTATCGGGACCGCTGCGACTGGATCTGCCGCTGCGGTCTCCCGTTGGAGATAGGTAATTTGAAAAAGCGAGCAAACCAGAAATCAATAAAGATGTGAGAGCTCCCACCGCCATGCTCAGCAAAATCCAGATAGATAAGGGCACAGCAGGCGATCGAACTCCCAAAAATACCAGCGATAATGCCGGCTCCACATTTTGCAGGGCAAAAATAGTTAGCCCTACCACAATTACTAGCAAAAAAACAGGACGCATATCAAATTTTAATTTGTAATTTGTAAATCACTAATAACTAATAACTAATGACTAATGACTAATGACTAATTATTACTCCTCTTCCTTCCAGCGTTTGAGAGGAACGCAATCAATCCCCAACTGGTCTAAAGCGCGAGCCACCACAAAGTCTACCAAATCTTCAATAGTTTGCGGATTGTGATACCAAGCAGGAATCGCTGGTACAATTCTAGCTCCAGCTTCCGCCAAGGTAGTCAAATTCCGCAGGTGAATCAAGCTAAAAGGCGTTTCGCGAGGCACGAGTACCAATTTTCGCCCTTCCTTGAGCTGAACGTCGGCCGCTCTTTCGAGCAAATCCGAGCTCAAGCCAGCCGCCAACTTGCCCAGCGTACTCATGCTACAGGGAATAATCATCATCCCTTGGGTGCGAAAGGAGCCACTAGCAATATTAGCACCGACATCTTGCCAGGGATGGCACCGGAGTTTACCCATTGTGGCTACTCCTGCTTGTTCCCGCCAGAATTCCTCTTGAAGCGTGGGTTCTGCGGGCATTCGAGTGTTCTGTTCGCTTTGCCAAACCATGTAAGTAGACTTGGAAGCGACCAGTTCGATCGCGCGATCGGCTTCCAACAAATATTTCAAAGTTCGCACCGCGTAAATCAGTCCCGATGCTCCAGTAACTCCTACAATTAGAGGTTGGGCGGGGACTGAAACAGAATTAGTCATTGGTAATTATTGTGAAATAAGCTCACTAATTATAGCGCGATAGGTGCTAATAACAGCCACAACACTCATCAATCAATTCAATGATTGCGTGGCGATCGCTCTTAATAACAATAAAAGGCGAAACCTATAGCCACCTGCAACACCCCCGGATACTACAATAAAGTATGCGACTGCGATCGCCAGGATTATCATTACCCTATTCTTCGTTAACAAAAACAAAGGCTAACTGCGATCGCCAGAGTTCCAGATCCCAGCTCCATCTTACATCCTGATAGCCACGACCAACTCTGTGTCACAATAGAACTACTAACTTTACTTTATTAACATCAGGGGAGGCAGACAATGTTCTTAAGATACGAAGATATCGAAATAGTGCAATTAGACATTACCTCCCGATGTAATGCCGGTTGTCCTCAGTGTCCGCGCACGGGGAACCCTATTTTGCCAATGACAGAATTGACAATAGCAGATATTAAGAGAATCTTCCCTAAAGAATTCTGCTCTCAGTTGTCTTGGATTTACCTGTGCGGCAACTTTGGGGATGCGATGGTGAGTAATACCACTCTCCCGGCGCTAAAGTATTTTCACAAAATGGGAGTCAATTACCTTTGGATGTACACCAATGGTAGCGGACGCAGCCCTGATTGGTGGCGACAATTGGCCAAAATTTTGAATCAACCAGAAGATCGCGTTATTTTTGCCATCGATGGATTAGCGGATACCAACCACCTCTACCGTCGCAATACAAACTGGAACCGGATTATGGAATCCGTCGAGGCCTTTATTGGCGCCGGTGGCCAAGCAGAGTGGCAATATTTAGTCTTTGAACACAATCAACACCAAGTCGAAGAAGCTCGCGCTTTGGCCCGTAGACTGGGGTTTATTAAATTTCAAGCTAAAGCAACGTCTCGCTTTGCGCTGTCAGAGGTTGATGAAGTCGGAGAAAAGGAGGAGGCGATCGCAGAGGTGGACTCCCAGACGCAGGAAAAGCGCGATCGTTCTACCCCCATCACCCTAGAAAAAGCAGCTCTCAATTTTCACCGACAAGCTGAAGATTATTTAGCGGAAAAAAATTTAGAACAAGCATTTTTAGCTTGTCAAAAAGCACTTGAAATTCAGTCAAACTTTGCCGTCGCTCACAAAACATTAGGCAATCTGCTACAGCTCACAGACTGTCTGGAGGAAGCGATGAACTCCTATAAAACTGCCCTAGAAATTCAGCCAGAATTTGCCGAAGTTTATGCAAATATGGGCAGCGTTTATGCTTCTCAAAAACAATGGGAATCCGCAATTTATCACTATCAAAAAGCGCTTGAAATTAGACCAAATTTTTCAGGAGTGTATCGAAATTTAGCCAAAATCTGGACACAATTAGGTAAAATAGAAGAAGCAAATGAAGCTTTTCAGCAAGCCGTTAAACTCCAACTCGCTCAAGAAATTGCTCCGGCTAAAGCTGCTAAAGCGAACAAAGAAAGCTCCGTAGAACTCAAGCCGGCTTCCTTACCCCAGTATCAAAATCCAGAAATCCCCAACTTTCGCAAAGCCGTCCAAGAATATGGAGGATTAGAAAATTATTTTCAGGGCATTGAAATTAACTGCCAGTCGCAAAAGAAAGCTGAAATTTACGTTAGTTTTGACGCTGAACTGTGGCCCTGCTGCTATACAGCTCAGACCAAATACGCTCATTACAGCGACACTTATAGGACCCAGGCGATCGCTCTGTTTGAAAAATATGGGCAAGGATTTAACAACCTCCGCAGCAAATCTATCAAAGAAGTGCTAGAAAATGTTTGGTATCAAAAAGACTTAGCCAAAAGCTGGTCTTGTTCGGAGAGACTAGAAATATGCGCCTTGGTGTGCGGGAAAGCCTTCCACCCCACCTCCTCACAGATGCTCTAGATCCTTCACTGACTCGAGTCCAGAAACCTGATTTTTTGGGAAAGTATCGAATTTTAGCACCGCAATATTTGCAAAAAAGCCTGATTTTTCTTGAAGCGGACTTCAGAAACCGGGTTTCATCAAGAAACCCGGTTTCTGAACAGCAGACGTTTGTTAGAAACAGGCGAGAGTTGGAAACTGGCGACGCACCCTACCTTTACTGTTAGCTATCAACTATCAACTATCAACTATCAACTAACTACTCATCATCATCAAAAGCTTGACTGCCGCCGCCAACTGCAACTAAATCAATTTGCTGGCGGTAGTAATCAACACTCTTGACTTGAACTTCTACCCGATCGCCCAAACGGTACTGATTGCGGTTTTTGCGGCCCACCAGAGTTTGCTGGCGCGATCGATATTCGTACCAGTCATCCTTCAGCGAAGAAACGTGCACCAATCCCTCAACACGCAAAATGTCGCTCTCCGGCGGCCGCACCTCAATTTCCACAAAGAAACCGTAAGACTGCACGCCTGTAATCAAACCTTGGAAAGTTTGGCCGGTGCGTTCTTTCATCAATCCGGTTTTCTTCAATCCCTGCAAATCGCTTTCGGCATCCTCAGCAACTCTTTCGCGTTCGGTTAGGTGTACAACTACCGATGCAAACTCCGTCTCAAATTCGTGGTGCAAATCTGGGGGGAGAACATTCCAAGTAATTTGACCGTGACAGGAGGAATGGTGCAAGTCAACTTTTTCCTTAGCCCGTGTTGTGCGGCTGCTGCGCCCTTGCTCGAACACCGCTTGCAACACCCGCAGTACCAGCAAATCGGCGTAGCGGGAAAGCGGCGAAGTGCAGCGCGTGTAACCCTCTGACAGCCCCAAACCGAAGTGCGGCTTGGGAGTTGTGCTGTAAACAGCGGGCTTCATGGTGTCTTCTAGCAGGTAGGTGAGAACTCTTTCGGACTTCAGGCCGGCAAACTGCTGGGTAAATCGCTGAAAGTCCAAGGGCAAAACTTCTTCTTCGGTTTCGAGATACAGTTCGCCTCCGAGGTTGTTGGAGAGTTTGATGAACTCTTGAATGTCTGCCGGGTCTGGCATCGGTTGGACGCGGTAAATTGCTGGGACTCCCAAGGCTTGCAGGTGGGTGGCGACAGCTTGGTTGGCGAGTACCACCAACTCGGAGACAGCCGACTGGGCGGGGGGAGCTGTTGCAAAAGCTCCTAATTCGCCTTCGTCGTCGAAGTGAGAGTTAGCATCGGGCAAATTTAGTTCAAAAGCTCCTCGCTTGAGCCTTGTCTGTCTGGCTGCCTGTGAGGCGGCCCCGATTTGATCTAGGAAAGGACGGAGGGTGGAGGATAAAGGGTGCTCTTCGGCATCGTCTGGTTCGAGAATTGCTTGAGCTTGCTCGTAGGTGAGGTGGTAGTCAATTTGAATGACGCTGGCTTGAATCTCGTATTCTAGGAGTTCTCCTGATTCGTCTAGGGTGAGCAGTATGCTGAAGGCCAGCCGTTCGCTGTCTGGCAGGAGGGAGCAGCGCTCGTTGAGGGTTTCTGGCAGTACGGCGATGATTTTTTCTCCCAGATGGGCGGCGGTTCCTCGCTTGCGGGCTTCACGGTCGATCGGGGTTTCTGGCTGCACGTACTCGGCGGCGTCGCTGATGTGGATTCCTATTTGCCAGCGGCCGGGCTTCAGGGTTTCGATCGACAATGCGCGTTCCACTGGCGGATCGGACAGGAATGACGTTGGATCAAACTCCTTTTCGCCTCCTTCTTCGGAGAGATTTTCCTCCTCAACTCGGGGGGCATGGTTTTCGCTGTTGGTTGTTCCCGGTTCGTTTTTGCTGAAGCTAACAGTCAGAATGTTACGCAAATCTAGGCGTTTTTTGATGTCGGTTTTTTTGACTTTGCTGGGCAAATTTTCGGCTGCTTTGAGGACGGCGGCGGGGAACGATCGCGGCAAGTCGTGTTTGCAGCATACGATGTCGAGGTCGTCCGCGGCTTCGGCGTCGGAACCGAGTACCTGTACTACTTTGCCGACTGGGCGATGGGTGCCGAGGGGGTAGCGTTTGACTTCGACGTGTACTAGGTGGTCGATCGCCTCTTGGAGATTTGTGCCATTTGCGAGCAAGTCTAGTTCAAACAACAGGCGATCGTCCAGGGGGATTGCTCTGTAGCTGACGCGGCCTGTGGGGGTGGCGGTTTGCTTGACTCGCGCCAGTACCGAGGGGTTGGCGCGTTCGAGGATGAGCATGACTTCGCCTTCGGGCGATCGGCGGCGGCTACCTTCTTTGATGATTTTGACTAAGACTCGATCGCCGTTCCAAGCTGTCGAGAGGTGACTTTCCCGCACGTAAACGTCTTCTGAGCCTTCGGCGTCTTGAATTGCAAAGCAAAATCCTTTGCTCGAACAGCGCAGTTTTGCTTCTACTACGTCGTCTTCAGCTACTCGGCGATAGCGGCCTTTGTCTTTGACTAATATGCCAATTTTCTCTAGAGCTTCTAATGCGATTTGAAGTTTGAGTTGACTGGTGGCGTCGTTGCAGTCGAGTTTTTTCTCCAATGCTTTTGGGGCCACTAATTTGTCTTCTGTAAAATTTGCCAGCAGTGCAGCGATAGAAAATTCCATGTAGCGATCGATCCTCTTGTTTCCAGCAATTAGTCTAATTTTGGCGAAATCAGCCGCACCCCCTCGGGCCCTCGCAGTGCCTGCTTCCCAACAAATGCGCGGGTTGATAGGTGGAGACGCGAGCACAGCCACCTTGTTTCATCGCGAGGTTTTTTTGAGATTCTCTCCCGACACCGGCTTGGTGCTAACTGTCTGCTGTCTGTCTTGAACTGACTGCTGACGGTGCAGAAAACAGTCCCGCACGCTATTCCCCAATACAATTTTTTAGCGTTGGTTTGTTTGCTTTTAGGTCAGCAGCGCCGAGCACTTGGCGAATTAGAAAGCCTCTGTCGGTTCTTAAAAGATGGCTCGATACTGAAAGCAACGGCTTGAGTCGAGGATGAGCCGATGGAGGGATGGAGAGGGAGAAAATGTGCATTTCTGCCTTCTGCCTTGTTTCCTTCTGCGTTGTTCCTTCTTCCTTTTGAAGTGCCTCTTGCCTCTTGCTTTAGCAAAGAACTTACCGGATCAAGGCAAAATTGCTAGTAGCTCGCCGCTGCGATGCCCCTGTTTTTTGCACGCGATCGGCCCTTGCGGACAGAGGTGCAACGAGCGGGTCGGGAGCAATCTGTGCTGTAGAAAGTGCAGGTACGCAAACCGGAGACTTTTACTACTTTTGCTTAGTTGCTGTGCCATCTCTTATAGGTAGAAATGACGCCCGGTGCTTGTTAGCTTAAACTGCCGGATGTGGGATGGGGTTTAGTGGCGTGAAAGGTTGCGCGGATGACTCACCTTTAATTTATTGTATGTTGAATAGGTGCTTTCAGAAAATTGTTTTCTCAGGGCTGTACTACACTTAAGTCATAAGCCCCCTCTGGTTTCGGGGTCAAAAAATTATGTTTGCTGAATTTCGCGCCCTTTATCCCGCTGGACAGTTAATCTGTGAGTTGCTGACTGTTCATCACGGTAAGTTTGTTGTTCGCTGTCTGGTTCAGGTTGACGGCAAAACTCTGGCTACGGCTATGTCGGCTGCTGAGTCTGTTGAGGATGCTGAAGACCGCGCCCGGTTGCGAGCGATCGCTGTTCTTGGATCTGCTGCGCCCGATCGTGCGATCGCGAGTGTTGAGCCGCCTCCGGTTGCTCCGGTTGCTCCGGTTGCTTCGGTTGCTGCTGTTCCCCCTCCCCCTCCTCCTGCTGTTCCCCCGGTTGCTGCTGTTCCCCCTCCCCCTCCTCCTGCTGTTCCGGTTCCTGTTGGGCCGACAAGTGTTCCTCTTCCGGTTCTAGAAATGCCTGTTGCTGACAAATTGCCGGAAACAGATCAAAGCAATTTTGTCAAGACTGAAGCGAAATTAAATGAAGAGCCGATCGCACCTGTACCGGCACCGCTGCCGCCAACGGTCGATCGCGCGGAGGCTACTGGATTTGTACCAAAGCAGTTAGACTCGGACGCTTGGCTTTCTTCTAGCTACGGCGAACCACTTCAGGAACTGGATGTGCCTACTTCTAGCCAAAGTGAACTGCTACAGGGTGCGGCCGAAGTCAGGGAGTTGCAACCGATCGCAGTGGGAATTCCCAGCGATGCGATCGAGGATAATTCTGATACGATCGCCCAAATAGACGCCATCCTCAAACGCCTGCGATGGAAAAAACCACAGGAAACCCAGTGTCTGGAACACAATTACGGCAAGTCGTCGCAGAGAGAGCTTTCTAGCGAAGAGTTAGTAGATTTCCTAGAATATCTAGAAATCTATAGCAGAACCACTGAGGAAATCCAGCGGCTGGGCTGGACTGCCAACCAAGGAAAAGATTATCTCAAACAAGGTTATGGCAAAGAAGCGCGCCATTTCTTAAATCAAGTAGAATTGCTCGACTTCCTGCAATATCTCGAATCTTTGCCCTAGGAATTCGGCAACTAAACAAGGCGCTGGAGGCTATTAGATTAAAGAAACCGGGTTTTTTACAGAGATTAAGGTTGAGAACCAAAGATTAGGGTAAAAAACCCGGTTTCTCGCCCCCCGTTGCTCCCGGATTAAAGAAACCGGGTTTTTTACAGAGATTAAGGTTGAGAACCAAAGATTAGGGTAAAAAACCCGGTTTCTCGCCACCCGTTTATCCATTAAAGAGATACTTTTGAACGTAAAAAATTAAAAATCAAAAATGAAGAATATTTCCTCATTTTTGATTTTTAACTTTTTATTTAGACGACAGCGGCGATCGGGCGGCTGGCGGAAGGACGGCGATCGATCACTTGATCGACTAATCCGTAGTCCTTTGCTTCTTCAGCGGACATGAAGAAATCCCGTTCGGTATCTTCTTCAATGCGGGAAAGCGGCTGACCGGTATGGTTGGCAAGATGTTCGTTCAGGCGGCGTTTGTGGTACAAAATTTCTTTTGCCTGAATTTCAATATCGGTTGCTTGTCCTTGAGCTCCGCCTAGAGGTTGGTGGATCATAATCCGGGAGTGAGGCAAACTCATCCGCTTGCCTTTAGCGCCGGCACTCAACAGAAAAGCGCCCATGCTGGCGGCCAAACCGAGACAAATAGTGCAAATGTCGGGGCGGATGTGGTTCATCGTGTCAAAAATGCCCATACCTGCTGTTACCGAACCCCCTGGGGAGTTGATATAGAGGTAAATATCTTTCTCCGGGTCTTCGGCGTCTAAAAATAGCAATTGGGCAACGATCAGGTTAGCCAAGTCTGAGTCAACCTGTTGGCCCAAGAAGACGATGCGATCGCGCAGGAGTCGCGAGTAAATGTCAAAGGCGCGTTCGCCGCGACCGGATTGTTCTATAACTGTTGGGATCATTGACGCCTGCCTGCCTATTACGTATCTTTTTTTAATTTTAGCGACTAGGGCTCAGTTATAGTTAGCGATCGGTGGCGTGGGATCGAGAAATCGGCAAAATCCTTAAGCTGGGGGGGGTTGGGGCGTTAATTTGTGGAAGTTGTGGCGGGGGTGCGATCGGAAATCCGATCCTGCAGGCGATCGATGTTGAGGCAGCGGACATCAATAAACGTTAAATGTTGTTATGTGGCGATCGTATCATTGGGAGAACTTCCATCGCTCGATCGCCGCTGACACTAGGAAAATGGTCTAAAAATTCATCGACCGAATCACCAGCTTCGAGATAATCAAGTAGAGTCTCGATCGGGACGCGAGTCGCGATAAAGACAGGATTTCCCCTAAAATTTCGGGGTCGCTATGAACGATAGTAGCTGCCAATTGCAAAGAAAAGGTTGTGACATCAAGACAATCTTCTTCACTCCAGGTATCACTTTGCTCGAACGATCTGTTAGTTTCCATCGCTAAATCCCCACTGGATTTTTATAGATTATATCTTTGCTAGGATTACTGGTAGCGGGATTTCTTTGATTTAATCACCTCAATTACATTGTCGTGTCTTTGCCCTTCAATAATATCCTTGAGATGAATCTGTCCGTTGACGTACTGAACGTGGATGCGCCAGCCTGAGACTTTATCAATATCAGCACGATAAACTGCCTGCTTCACACCCTTAACTTTATGCAGTCTCGTTTTGGGAAATTGTCTCGTCCTGTGACATTCCTGGTCTTCAAGTTCTGCTAAAGCTTCCAGAAAACTAATCTTTAGCTCGTCATCTGGCAAAATTTTCATAGCTTCGTAAATAATGCCATATTCATCACAGAGAATAAGGTTTTGCGCCATAACTTAAGCTGATTATATCTAGGCAGTTTCTCGATCGCGCTGAAGTAGGTCTTGATACAAAGACTCTGCTACACCCTTATACGCTCGATCGAGTTCGTCGTGTTGAATTGCTCGAAAAAGAGTAAAAATAGCTTGCCCAAAAATTGGGTCTTCGTCAACCGCCAAAACCACTCTTAGTTTTTGAGAAATTCGTAGCGTATAAAGCGAAGACTCGTAACCATTCAGGTCTGACGATAGCGGGAGACGACGCAGCTTGCGATACACATTTGATTTTTGAGTAGGAAAAAGGCTGGCACAATAATTAATTTTTTGAATTACTGCGGCTTTCTCATCTTCATTTAGCAGCGCAATATCTTTCTCAAATTCCCTTGTTGACTCAATTAGAATATCCACGTCAAAAACCGTAAAAAATATATATAAATTATACTACAAACAGCTTTTGATTGTCAAGCCACTTGCTCACAACTTACCAGCAAACGCGCTTGTTTAACAACCCACAATTCAAATTTTAATCGCCCAACGACGGCGGTACATTCCATACAAAATTAACCACCAAAATAATACCGCTGTCACGGCAAATGCTAGGGAACCATTCAGCGGCCCGGCCCACGGCACAAACCAGTTTTCATAAATCCAAGTGTAGGTAGTTGGAGCATTTGCACCAGTACCGATATGAGTTTTCAACAGGATTCTGGCGACAATACCGGAAGCAACAAACAGGAAAATTGCATTCAATCCCATGATTTCAAACGGCCTCCCCCATTTCCAATTTCGCACTTCAATTGTTTCGTAGCAAGCGGCTAGCAATAGCAAGGCCCAACCAGCAGTAAAAACTACATAGGAACTCGTCCAAAGTTGTTTGTTGATTGGAAAGAAAAATCCCCACAAGTGGCCAATTACCACGCAACTGAGGCCGCCGATTGCTAAGTTGATACTGGTGCGGGTTTTGAATGGCTGCACGCGCAGCCATTCTCCTGTAAAGTAGCCGATTAGGACTGTAACGCTTGCGGGTAAGGTGCTCAACAATCCTTCTGGATCGAAGGGGCCACCTTTGTACAGGTGTTGGCTACCGAGAATTAGCCGATCGACATATCCTCCTAAATTTCCTTCTGGCGTGAGTTCGCCGGCAGTGTACCCCCCTACAGCAAATACGGTTAATGCACCCCAATAGCCCAAAAGCACGGCAACAGCGAGCAGTTTTTGATTGCGGGGGGAAAGGTTGAGAATGGCGATCGCACTGATGAAATAAGCTAAGCCGATGCGCTGCAATACTCCCATGATGCGGATTTTATCGAAGTTTTCCACTGGGGCGTTGTTGAGAAGTACGTCAAGGGCGATCGAAGATGTATTTAGCAGCAATCCTAATATAAATAGAATCGCGGCGCGACGCGCAATTCGCCAGTAAATATTTGAAGAAGGGAGAAGGAAGGAGGAAGAAGGAAGAGGGTTTTTTGCGGATTCTGATTTTTCCTTTGTTTGTGTAATTTTTGAGGTTTCTATTCCGGTTTTTGGATAATTTTGAAGATATTTAGACAGCGAGAAAGACATCGCGCAGCCAACGATGAACAAGAAAAACGGAAATACTAAGTCTGTCGGGGTGCAGCCGTGCCATTCTGCGTGTTCTAGCGGTGGATACACCTGTTCCCAACTACCGGGGTTGTTGACTAGAATCATCGAGGCGATCGCAATTCCGCGAAAAACATCAAGGGATTTGAAGCGCATGGGGAAGAAGGGAGAAGGAAGAAGGAAGAGGGAAGTAAGAAAAACTACTAATTACAATTCTCAAGTACCCATTACCCATTAACTAAATTTCAATACCTTCCAGAGTCATAATGACTGCATTCTTCATCAACATATCGCAGCGTTCTGCATAAAAAGATGCTGCCTTATCATACTTGTTGATTTGTAAAACGCGCAGAAACATTTGCCTTGCTTGCGCGAATTGCTGCTGGTAGTGAAAAAAAATTCCCTGTTCAAAATAAGTTTGAGTTTGTGCTTTTAGTTCGATCATTGTCGCCGAGTCGCCATCGTAAATTTCAAATACCGCAACAGGTGTTTGTTTTCCTTTTACTTGAACGCGATCGAGAAACCGGCACTTGTAATGTTGAGGATCGTCTATCCGGCAAAGGGTTTGGACGCTAGCTACAATAGCAACTCCATAAAGCTTTGTCAATCCTTCCACGCGGGAAGCTAAATTAACAGCATCAGAAATCACCGTACTTTCCATTCGTTCCGCTTCGCCAATCGTACCTAACATTAAAGTCCCCGTATGCAAACCAATCCCTATCGAAATAGGTTGATAGCCACTGTTTTGCCTGTGTCTGTTATAAATTTTTACTTGATGCTGCATCTCAATTGCTGCTTGCACAGCATCTTCAGCCCTGTTAGGAAACAAAGCCATAATCCCGTCACCAATATATTTATCTATAAAACCGTTGTACTCGCGGATAACTGGGCCAACTCGGCTTAAGTAAGAGTTAAGAAATTCAAAGTTTTCTCGCGGAGACATACTTTCTGACAGACTTGTAAATGAGCGAATGTCGGCAAACATAATCGTCATTTCTGCTTGTACAGAGTCTCCTAGTCTGGCATCAACGATGCTTTCTCTTTTGAGAAACTTCAAAAATTCACGGGGTACAAAACGGGCTGATGCGGCTGCAATTTTTTCTAGTTCGCTTTTGCTGGACTCGATTTGATTGAGCGACCTAAATGCTCTCAGTGCGGTGACTACTGTGGTAAATAACTTTTTGTTAGTAAGTTCTGTTTTGGTTTTGTAATCATTGATATCGTAGCTGACAATTACTACATCTTCTGGCACTTGTCCGGGCTGCCCAGTGCGTAAAATAATTCGCACTACTTGATTATTTAAAATATCACGGATGTATTTAACTACTTCCAAGCCTGCTTCTTCTGTTTCCATAACTACATCGAGTAAAATCAATGCTATGTCGTAGTTGTTTTGGATGATTTCTTTAGCTTCTTTTCCTGAGTAAGCGCTGATAAATGTTATACTTTTACCTTCAAATATAAAATCATTTAACGCTAGTTTAGTAATATTATGAATTTCTATTTCATCATCTACAATTAATATTTTCCAACTTTCTTCTAGCGGTTTTTGTTCCGCCTCGTCTTCCTCGGCAAATATTAATTCATCGTCGCCCGCCGCGATTAATTCGTCATCGCCTGCAGCCAACAGGTTTTTACTAGCTTCTGACATATATCGTTCTCCTATATAAAACTTATATCCATGTTGGCCGTATAATAACTAACTGCTCATTTTAGCGGGAAATTCAATCATAAATCTTGTGCCTTTATTTACTTGACTTCTACAGCTAATTGTGCCTTTTAGTTTTTGAGTAACAAGGTTATAAATAATGTGCAGTCCCAATCCCGTGCCTCCCTGACCTCTTTTGGTGGTAAAAAATGGTTCAAAAATTTTACTGAGATTTTCTGGGTCAATTCCTTTGCCGTTATCGGCATATTCAAATATTAGCCGATCGCCCTCTAGTTTGAAATCAAAAGCCAGAATTCCTGCGTCTTCTCCATCGTAGGCGTGAATTAGCGAATTCAACACCAGATTTGTCACAATTTGACACACTACGCCGGGATAACTGTCCACTACAATATTTTCATCACACTTAATCTCTATTTTGTGCTTAGTTCTTTTGAGTTTGGCACTTAAGGATGTCAAAATTTCCTCTAGATAGTTTTTAACATTAAACGTGCGTTTTAACTCGCTCGACTGATCCACAGCTACTTCTTTAAAACTGTGAATCAAGTCTGCTGCCCGCGTGAGGTTAGATAAGATCATATTACTGCTTTGCACGGCGGTATCCAGAAACTTTTCTAACTCGGAACGTTTTATTTGGCCGTTACTGTAAACCTCAAAAAACTTTGTGGCTTTTTCAGCAAGCAGGGAGGCGGCGGTGATGCCGATGCCGATGGGAGTATTGATTTCGTGGGCAACACCTGCCACCAACCCTCCGAGGGCCGCCATTTTTTCCGATTCTACCAGTTTATTTTGAGCCGATTTTAAGTCTTCTAAAGTTTGGGAGAGTTCGGAGGTACGCTGCTGTACTAAATTTTCGAGATTCTGATTGAATTGGTGCAAGTTGGCGTAAAGTTGGGCATTTTCGATGGAGATAGAAATTTGAGAAGACAGCAGTTTTAATATTTCTAACCTGTCTTGTGTAAAAGCGCCTGTAGTCAGATTGTTTTCTAAATATAGAATGCCCGTGAGTTGGCCTTGATTAATTAACGGAGTGCAAAGAATTGATTTAGGTTGAACGGCCATTATATAGGGTGTGCGAGTAAATTGTCCTTCGCTGCTGGCATCGTTTAAAACTATACTTTCCTGGGTGCGGGCAACGTAATTGACAACTGCAACTGCCAGCAAAGTTACTTCTCGATCGTCGGCTACAAAATCTATCGGAATTGATTGCATGACAGCAACGCGATCGACATCTACAGATCCTGATGCTTCAATCACCCATTGACCCTCTTTTTCTAGTATTAAAAAGCCTCTTTGCCCCCCGGCATTTTCAATAACAATTTTCATCATTTTTGCCAGCAGTTTGTCTAGAACTATTTCCCCGGCTAAGGTTTGCGATGCTTTCACTGCGGTAGTCAAGTCTAGCACGCCTGCAGCGTCGTTCGTAGTGGAAGCGCTGCTGGTAGATTTGTGAGTTTCAATATTAGTTGAAATCGAGCTTGAAGTTAGCAAGTGCGAGTATTTGGATTCTAAATGCGCTGCTTTGGCTGTTGCTCCCCAGCGTTGATAGCAATAACGCGCTTCTGTTAAGTAAGTTTTAGAATTTTTTTCTCTTCCTATGGATAGATAAAATGCTCCTGCCAATTCTGCTGCTAGTGCTTGTACTTGTATGTATCCGTTTTCTTGGGCTCCTTCAATTGCGCGATCGTAATATTCCATTGCTCTCACAATATTGCCCAAAACACGCGCTTTTTCTGCCGTAAGTAAGTCGCATTTGTGCTGAAGATTCATGGGTGCATAAAGCGCTTTCTGTTGCAGTTTTTTTCGGTTACTGACAGCGTAAAAAATATGCTCTTCTTGTTCCCCCTCTGTTGCAGATGGATAGGCGGCTAGGCGGGCTAGAGAATCGTAAAACTGATATTCAGAAACATTAATAAAGCCTGCTACTCCGTCTAAATATACTTCGGCTAGCGCTGAATTTTCTAGGGCTGTAGCGGTATCTCCAAATAAATAGGAGATTATTAATTTCTGCAAATAAAAGTGCTGTAATCCCACGCGATCGTTAGCTTTTAACAGTAGCGACAACAACTTTTCTTCGCTGTATGCTTCACCTAATACCAGGTGTGTACTTTCCGATTTTCCCATCAATTGCAAAATAGTTTGCAGATATATTTGATTCCAAGTTAATACAGTTTCTTGCTTGAGTTGAAACAGCAAATGGTTGTAACTTACTATTCTTCGTTCCAGTTGTGGCAATTCTTGACCGAGGAAATACAAAGACTGACAAATATTTACGGCTGAATATCCGACACATTCTAAATCCCCATTTTCTAGCGCACTTTGATAGGCGTCCTCTAATAGCGGCAAAGAGTCTTTAACGTGATGCTTGCCGTTCATCAAAATGAAGGCTACTAAATTAAGCGTTTTGCTTTTGAATTCTAACACATTTAATCTATCGCTCAAATTTAAAGCTAATTGACCAAAGCGATCGCCTGATTCAATATCTCTAACTATTCCTTTTAAAATTGCTCCGTAATTAGCATAACCGAAAGCAGAAAAAGTAGAGTTTCCGTAATTAATAGATAAATTTACTTGCTCGCACACAATGAGCGGCAGCAGGACAGGTTCAACTATAAATGTAGCTGAAAACATACTGGAAAGCACACGCATAGTGGCTAATTTGTGCGGATTTGTCATAATCGGTAAGTCTATTAAATCTTCTATTTTTTTGTCTGTTAAATAAGCTGCTGTTTTAGCGAGTGCTTGCTGAATGTGGAGGGGAATCGGCGAGTCGGGAAAGTTAATTCCTAACATTTTTAGTGCTTCCCGACCAATTTTTACCGATTCTTGGAGTTTGGTTTGCATCGCACAAGCTATGATTCTGATTTCAAACACTTTGATTTTGTCTAGTTCATTTGTTGCGTGTTGCAGGACAATTATCGCCCATTTCTCCATGGGTTCAAAGTCGGTATTCAGGTAAGCAGCTTCTGCTGCTGACTCGTAGAGTGCCAGAGTCAAGTCGTAGTCAGTTTGCCAACTTTGGGGAGGAAGCAGTTCAATACCTGCGGTTAGATATTTGAGGGCAAGTTGGTAAGCGGCACTTGCTTTTGCTTTGCGGCCTGCAATTAAATTTAATTGGCATAATTGAAATTGTTCTAATTTGCTGCTGATGATTTCTTTGGCAGAGTTTAGTTGGTTTACGGTATCAAAGATATGCTCTTCTAATTGCTCTGGGGGTGCAGTTTGAAGTAAAAAGTTGCCTATCTTGAGATGAATTTCTTGTTTTTGATAATCGGATATTAAAGCATAAGCTGCTTGCTGCACTCGCTCATGCAAAAATTTGTAAGTGGCGCTCGAAACATCAGCCACTGGTAGGGAAAATTTATCGGTAAAGTCTCTAGATATTGTGTCTGTTACTTCTGTGCTTGCTGCTAGTGCGATCGGAATTTTGTAGGCGTTATTCACGAGCAAAATTAGACCGGACTGAAGTGCCTCACCAAGGTCTGTTGCTGCGGACGCCACAGGCTTTTCGGCGATTGTCGAGAGAGTTTTTAAATCAAATTTGTTCCCGATACAAGCGGCTAATTTAAGCAGTTCCTGGGTATTGTCTGAAAGTTTCTGAATGTTATCTATCATTAATTCTACAACATTGTCAGTTATTCCCATTTCTTGTATTTGTTCGATATCCCACTGCCACTCGCCTGTGACATGGCATTTTTTCACAATTTGCTCGGAGGTTGGTTGCGCTAAGGCCGACAGGCTAGGTTCAGCTAGCTCGCTCAAATTATGGGAGGGTAAAATTTGAAATTGAATCAAGCTTTTTGAGTAAAGAAATTTGATTAATTGAGTTAAAAAGAAGGGATTGCCAGCGGTTTTTCGCCAAAGCAATTCTGCTAAACTTAGGGATTTTTCGGGGGCGCAGTTCAAAGTATCGGCAAGGAATTGGTTGACGCTGCTTATATCTAAAGGCGAAAGGGCGATCGCACTCACAGTGCCGCCTGCTTTTTTAATTGCTTCGGCGGTAATGATTAGGGGATGATTTGCATCTACTTCCTGCTCTCTATAAGCTCCAATTATTAATAAATATTGAGTCCCCATGTCAGTTGCTAGCAGTTCTATTAACTTGAGAGATGCTGAATCGATCCACTGCAAATCGTCCAGGAAAATTACTAGGGGGTGTTCTTTTTGAGCAAAGACGCGGATGAAGTTTTGAAATACTAAATTAAAGCGATTTTGAGATTCATTTGCTCCTAAATCTGGGACGGGGGGCTGCGGCCCGACAATCAGTTCTACTTCGGGAATAGCTTCAATAATTACTTGGCAGTTGCCGCCGATTGCTTTTAAAATTTTTTGTTTCCAAACATGAATTTCTGCGGCATTTTCTGTAAAAATTTGTCGCAACAAATCTTGAAAAGCTTGGAGCAAAAAAGCGTAAGGAATATCTCGTTTAAATTGCTCAAATTTGCTGTCAATAAAATACCCATTTTCCCGCCGAATCGGCTTGTAAACTTCATATACTAACGAGGATTTGCCCACACCTGCAGAACCGGAAATCAGCACGATTTCTGTATTGCCCCGCCTCATACGCTGGAAGATACTGAGAAGCAGATTAACTTCTGCTTCTCGCCCGTAAAATTTTTGGGAAATTTGCAGGTGACTTGACTGATCTTGCTCGCCGAGGGTTATGTGGGAAATTTCGCCTATAGTTTGCAGTTGATCGAGACAATTTTCCAAGTCGTACAAAAGTCCGAAAGCACTTTGATACCTGTCTTCGGCTGTTTTTGCTAAGAGTTTTATGACGATATCGGAAACGACTTGAGGAATCTCCTTGGTTCCTACTTGATAGATTCTGCCTTCGATGCTTTTGCTTTCTACTTTTTTATTTCTGTTTTCCCAAGGAGAAACTGGCGTTTTGGCAATATGGCAGTGTACTAATTCCATGGGATCGATCGCCTGAAAAGGCAATTCACCACAAAGCATTTCATAAAAGGTGACGCCTAAAGAATAAAAATCGGTGCGGTAGTCGATCGCCCGATTCATGCGCCCCGTTTGTTCAGGAGACATATAGGCGAGAGTGCCTTCGAGTAAATGGGGATGGCTGGGGGCGGGGTTTTCGCCCGGTAGCAGGGAGGCGATCGCAAAATCAGCAATCTTGACATCTCCTGTCTCGATATTGACAATAATATTGCTGGGTTTAATATCCTTATGGATGATGTGGTGTTCGTGGAGTTGCCCAATAGTTTCTGCTAGTTTGATGCCAATATGCAGAAATTGTGGTAACTCTAGCTGGTTGTTGCTGAGAAACTCTTTTAGGGAAATCCCACCAAAATCTTCTAAAACTAAAACAGGAAAGTGATTGTATGTTTCTATTTTGTAAAGCTTGACTATTCCGGGTAAATTCAAATTTTTAAGAATTTCGGATTCGTGCAGCAGTTGGGATATTTGGGCTGGGGTAGGGTATAGCGGCGTGAGAGTTTTGAGGATAACGGGTTTTTCTTCCTCAAGCAGCAGACCTCGATAAATTACTGTGTGAGAGTTTGTATAAAGTTCTCCGTCAATGCGGTATCCCGGAATAGAAATCATGATAGTTGGGGGTAATTTCAAAGATGCGGTTAGACAATTTTAGATTTTAGATTTTAGATTTTAGATTGGGAATGATTGATGATATAAGGGTTTGGCTCGCGGGCTTAGAGTTGCATTCTTTTTGCACACAAGTATTATTAAGTAAGTGAAAATACACAGCGTCGGTCGAGTGCGGTTTTTACGGCAGTAAACTGGCTACTATTCTATAGCTTAACTAAATCCATCCCGAAAGAGTCCTCCTAGATACTTTTTTTGTCGCTTATTTAGTTATCTATATTATTTTAGTATTCAAAAAATCAGAAGTGGCACTTTGCTATCCCGCCAGTGGCAAAATAAACGGGTGCGTGCAAATCAACAGCTAAAATCTAAAAAAATCATGCAGAATATAACTGCCTCAAATCCAGCTAAGGCGACCGATCGCGCTTTTGGCACCGCAGACATTCAATTGCTGGTAGTGGATATAGACGGCACGATCGCAGGTATGTCAAATACTATCCGAGAACCAGTCAAGCAGGCAATTTTGGCGGCCGAGTCGCGGGGAGTGAAAGTAGCCGTCGCTACGGGCAGGATGTACCGATCAGCTTTGCGTTTTCACCGCGACATCGGCTCAACATTGCCACTGATTTGCTACCAGGGCGCGTGGATTCAAGATCACGCTACTCAAAAGCGGCTGCGGCACTTGCCGCTGTCGAAACAAACTGCTCTGCAACTGTTAGATTATTTTGAAGAACCGCATTTGCGACCGCTGCTTTCGATCCATTTCTACATTGACGACCAACTTTACGTGCCGGAAATTACTGCAGCTACCCGAATTTATGCCGAACGATCGGGCATTGAACCAATGGTGATTAAAGATTTGCGGCGAGATATTCCGGGGGAACCGACGAAAGTTTTGGCATTGTGCGAGAATCCGGGGGTACTCGACGGCTTGCTCAGCAGTATGCGGCTGCGTTACACGCCTGCGGAGCTTTATTTGACTCGATCCGTTGCTACTTTTTTTGAAGCTACGCATCCTGTGGCGAATAAGGGAGATGCGGTGCAGTATTTAGCGGAGGAACTTTTGGGTTTGCAGGCGGCGAATGTGATGGCGATCGGCGACAATTTTAATGATGTAGAAATGATTGCCTATGCGGGCGTGGGCGTGGCGATGGGCAATGCTCCTGATGGGGTGAAGGCTGCTGCTGATTGGGTGGCGCCGGATGTGGAGGAAGATGGGGTGGCGGCTGCGATCGAACAATTTGTTTTGGGCGATCGTTGATATTTGCAGCACCAATACCGCAGGGGTGGGTTTAGCGACATCTGGAAAAAATCTAGATCAACCCGCCCCGACCCAGCGACAATTTATTATATACAGCGGATTCCAGGTTTATAAAGTACACCCCAGAAACCGGGTTTCTTCTGGATTTCTCGCCAGAAACCGGTTTTATTCAAGAAACCCGGTTTCTCTGTACTTCACTTACCTGGAAAGTGCTGTAACTCTCTAGTTTTGAGTTCTATGCAATCAAATTTTGACGATCAAAAACAATCCACACTTTCGGATTTTTCGAGATCAAGTGCAATCAATTACTTTTTTTGCAACATCAGAATATTTATTTAACGAACCGCGAAGACGCGAATAACGCGAAGGAAGAATTGAAGAAAGCGGGGCGGGCTTACAGATATTCTGGATATGAATTATAAATAATTTCAAACTCTTAAAAATGCCTTTCAACAGAAAAAGCACCGACGACTGGCCGTGTTTCGTCTCGGTGCTTCTTCTGGTTCGCTCCTCACACGTCCATCAATATAGCTGACTCAGTAAATTGTGTCAATACTTTTTCCAAAAATTGTTTTTTGAGTCGGCTTCTGCCGGGGTGTCGGTGCGGTGGAGCGAGGCAAAACTTTTGCACTGCAAGGGTTTGACTCGATCGCTCAAGGGTTGCCTCGATCGGAAAAATTTTACTTCACTTCCACCAGCCAGTCCAAAATCAGAGCGTTGACTTCACTCGGCCGCTCGTCGTGGGGACAGTGGCCTGTGTTGGGAATGGAAACAAATTTCACGGGTTTATCATTGGCGGCCAATTGTTGATAAATCTGGCTGCCGGCGATCGGCGTCCAGGGGTCGTCTGCGCCCCAAAGTACCAATAACGGACGATCGACTTTGGGCAGCAATTCTGACGGTTGAGGGCCTGGAGGGGCTGTGAGAATCGATGCAAACACTTGTTGAGCTCCGGGATCGCAGGAGGGGGCGTGGAGGAGTTCTACGAGTTCGTCAGTGATGGCTTCGCGGTTCCCGTAGACTTGGCGCAGGGTGTTGCGGATGCGGTGTTTTTGGCGGATGTTGTTGAAGACAAACGGGCCGATCAGGGGCGATCGAACTAATTTAGTAAAAGTCCCCATCACTACTCGCAGCGGGAAATTCAGTTCGTCGGGCCGGTGGTTGAGTCCGCCGGCACAGTTGATTAAGACACCGCCGGCTGATATTTCTGGATGGTTGGCGACTACCATCAAACTCAGCAAAGCGCCGATCGAATTCCCGACAAATACCGCCGGTTCTAGTACCATATCCGCCCAGAAATCAGTCAGCAATTCTTCCCACAATTCCAGAGTGTAATCTAGGGCTGGTTTGGCGGAAGCACCGAATCCCAGCAAGTCCAGCGCAAATACGCGATAGCCGCCGGCTGCGAGTACGGGGATATTTTGCCGCCAATGTCCGATCGAAGCCCCAAATCCGTGAATCAAGATCAGAGGGCGGCCGGTTCCTTGGACGGTATATTGGATTTTGTGACCTTTCCAAGTCCAAATTAGCTTTTCAAAACTCGTTGCAGATACTAATTGTTGTGCAGTCACGGCTATTATGTAAAGTTTCGTTAACTACTTTCATCATAGCAGAAGTCAGTAGTCAGTAGTCAGTAGTCAGTAGTCAGGAATTATTGGTTATTGGTTATTGGTTATTGGTTATTTGTTATTTGTTGTAATGCCCAATTCCCCATGCCCAATGCCCCATTCCCAATTCCCAATGCCCCATTCCCAATGCCCCATTCCCAATGCCCCATTCCCAATTTTTACTTTTTTCCTAGCAACCAATAAGTCATCATATCCCCCTTACCTTTTACCGGAATCACGCCTCGCCTCTCAAACATATACTTATCTTTCAAAAGCTCATAAGTAACATCAGTAACTTGAATGCTGCCTGAAAAACCCGTAGCTTCCATCCTCGCCGCTACATTCACCGTATCTCCCCACAAATCATAAGTAAACTTGCTCACACCAATCACTCCCGCAACCACCGGCCCGGAATTGATGCCGACGCGAATTGCCAGTTTTTCCCCTGTCTCGGCGCACAGCTTTGCTATTTTTTCCTGCATTCCCAGGGCCATTTGGGCGATCGCCTCGGCATGATCCTGTGTCGGCGTAGGCAACCCCCCGACTACCATGTAAGCATCGCCAATAGTCTTAATTTTCTCCACACCGTACTTTTCAGCTAACTGGTCGAAGTGCGAAAAAATTACGTTCAAGCGCTTTACCAACTCGGTGGGAGACATTCTAGCAGACAACTCAGTAAAGCCAACAATATCAGCAAATAAAACACTTACTTGGGCAAAACTATCGGCGATCGTACTTTGCTCCGCCTTCAACCGTTCTGCGATTGGTTTGGGTAAAATATTTAACAGCAACTTCTCGCTTTGTTCTTGTTGAACTTTTAGCGCTTCTTGCGCTAATTTACGTTCTGTAATGTCAGAAACAGTACCCTCATAGTAGATCAGATTACCTTTTGAATCTCGAACAGCCCGAACATTTTCTGACACCCAAATCCGGCGCCCGTCTTTGCGACATACCATAGATTCAAACCCCGAAACGGCATTTTCAGCATCCATAGCAGCCACAAACTCGAGGCGGCGTTCCGGGTCAACGTACAGTTGCTGAGCAATATTGTTAATCTCGGACATCAGTTCTTCTGGCGAGTCGTAACCGTACAATTTTGCCAAAGCTGGATTAGCGCTGATATAGCCTCCTGAAGGCGTGCTTTGAAAAATGCCTTCGATCGCATTTTCTACAATGCTGTGATATTTTTCTTGGGCAATACGTAGCAATTCTTCTGCTTGTTTGCGCTGAATCAAAGAACCTAATTGAGTGCCTACCGCATTGAAAACGTCTATAAATTGTGCGTCTTTCCCATCCGACGAAATTTTAAAGAAAACTAGCACTGCCAATACTTCATCGCCTACCAAAATCGGCACACCAAAACCCGCTTTAAATCCGAGTTCTAGTGCTATTTGACTTTGGAAAAAATGCGGGTAGCCCCTGGAAATATCTTCTACCCATTCCGGTTGCTTGGATGCCCAAACTCGTCCCGGCAGGCCTATATTCATGGCAAATGTTAGTTGTTCGCTTTGCTTGCGGAACGCATCCATCCTCGCGTTGCTGGCATACCAGCCCCTGGCAGATTGCAGCACAGTTGCTTCTGCATTGGGAATCCAAGCTTCTCCTACATCCCATCCGATTGTTTCGCCCACTTGGTGCAAAATTACTTCTAAAGCTGAGTGAAAGTCTACAGCTTCGCCGATCGCCCGCGTCGTTTCCAGCAAAAACCGGATTGATTCTTCAGCCCGCTGCCGTTCTGCGATTTCTTCCTGCAATCTCGAATTGCGATCGTGCAGTTCCCTAGCTTGCAGTTGCAGTTTGCATTGCAGCGAACGAAGAGAAAGTTGGTTTTGGACGCGGGCTAAGACTTCTTCTACTTGAAACGGTTTAGTAATATAATCCACTCCTCCTACTTGAAAAGCTTTAACTTTTTCCAGCACGTCATCTAGCGCACTAATAAAAATTACCGGAATATCTTGAGTTTTTTCGCTTAACTTTAACTGCTCACAAACTTCATACCCGTTCATTTGTGGCATATTAATATCTAGTAAAATTAGATCGGGAGGAGATATTTGTGCCCCTTGCAAAGCCAAGTGTCCGTTAATAGCCTTCCTGACATGATACCCGTAAGATGTCAGCATAGTGGATAAAAGTCGCAAATTATCCGGCATATCGTCAACGATCAGAATGTCTTTACGAGTCGCTGATAATGGATGGTCGTTCATCATAATATAATTGAGTTAAATCGATAATGATATCTATCCGAAAATTATCGACTAAATCTGTTAAAGCGTTAGCGAGATTTGCCTCAGTTTCGGGAATTTCCTTGATCAGATCGAGGATGCGGTTGTCGTCAACACAAAGTGCTGCTCGGTGCAACTCGACCACCCAGTCTGTGGGCATTACACTCAAATCCTCGGTGGTCAAACTTTTAAGCAGCGTCGGTGTAGAAAAAGAAGTAGATAAGTTCTCTTTTTCATAAATATAACGCAGGTTGAGGTGATGCGCTATCTTTTCAAAAAGTACCTCTTCCCGAAACGGTTTACATATCAAATCGTTACAACCAGCAGACAAAATTATTTGTCGCTGCTCATCAAAAGCACTGGCCGTCAAGGCAATAATTATTGTTTCTTTACCTTCGATAGTTTTCTTAATCTCTCTTGTCGCTTCATACCCATCTATCACGGGCATCAGCATATCCATTAATATCAAGTGCGGCTTCCAAGTTGAATGCAAAGCAATTGCTTCTTGACCGTTAGTTGCTTCCCGGACTTCAAATCCCAGGGGTACTAGCAGCTTAAGCAGCAGTTGGCGATTTTCCGCTACATCTTCAACTATTAATATCCGATAAGTTTCCTGTCCTGCTTCTAAAGCAATAACTTGTTTAATCGGCGGTTTTTCTTGTTCATCACTTTGTGTTACTAAGTTAACCCAGATATTAAAGCTAAAAATTGTGCCTTGACCGAGTTTACTTTCAACCGCAATATCACCTCCCATAATTCGGACAAATTGTTGGCTGATCGGCAACCCCAGACCAGTCCCCTGCATGGAATTTCGACCAGTTTCGGTTTGTACAAAGGGCTTAAATAATGTGAAAATTTCTGAGGGAGAAATGCCGGGTCCCGTGTCGGCAATTTCAAAATACAATTGGGATTTGTTTTCTTCTATGGCGTCTTTTTCAGCGTGGCTACTGACGCGCAAAGTAACGGTTCCGTGTTGAGTGAATTTAATTGCATTGCCGACCAAGTTAATTAAAACTTGCCGCAATTTAGCTTCGTCTGTTTGAATGTACTGCGGCAAATTATGGGAATTTTCAAAAATTAGATACAAGCCTTTTGAGTTGGCTTTTAGTTGCAGCATTTCTTTGAGACTGTTGAGAAAGTCGTAGAGATTAAAGCGGCTAGGATTGATAGTAATTTGACCTGCTTCTATTTTGGACATTGACAAAACATCATTGATGAGTTCTAGCAAATGTTCGCCGCTGCGGTTAATAATTTCTATGTATTCTTTTTGTTCTTCCGTGATAGAACTGTTGCGGGCCATGACTTGGGAAAAACCGAGAATGGCGTTGAGAGGCGTGCGAAGTTCGTGGCTCATGGAAGCTAGAAATTGGCTTTTGGCGCGGTTGGCAACTTCGGCGTTTTCTTTGGATTTAATCAGCTCCATGGACTGCCTTTGAGTGCGGGCAAGCAGTTCCGCTTGCTGTAATGCTACTCCTAGCTGAGTACCTACATCAACTGCAACGTTGATTTCAGCTTCACTCCACTGGCGGGGGGCAGAATTTTGATAGGATGCTAGTAATCCCCAGAGCTTTTTTCCAGAAAAAATTGGTACAATAATGTATGATTTAGCTTGAAATCTTTCTAGCAATTGGATGTAACAATTATCGAAACCTTGCTTGTAAATATCTGGGACACAAAGGTAAGTTTTACCTCGGCTGTATGCTCCGCCTTTGGTTTGTTGCAAATAGGTATCGTGGACTTCTGGTGAGATACTATCTAATTTTTGGACTAGGCAAAGTTCGCTGTCTAACGCGCCTTCAGTAAGGTTAGAATCTGTATCCTGTGCTTGGATGAAAGAAACCCACTTGCGATCAAGGGATTCGGCTACAAATTCGCCACTCCAGTCTGGATTGAAACGGTAAATAGCGACTCGATCGCACTTCATGGTTTGGCGCAATTCTCGGGTTGTGGCGTGAAAAATTTCTCGGATATCTAAAGTCTGCCGCATTCTTTCAATGATGCGGGCGATCGCTCTTTGTCGTAAAGCACTTTCTTGCAGTTCCGTTTCTGCTTGCTTGCGTTCGGTAATATCTACAGCCATTAAAGCAATGCCGATCGCTGTACCGTTATCGTCAATTAGCTGAGTATTGTACCACTCGCAGATGATAATTCTGCCGTCTTTAGTCAGATTTTCAGTAGTGCCACTGGATTTGGCGTTCAAGTCGTGATTGGAAATCTCAGATAATTGCGGTTGATAGCTTTCAGGTACGATTAAATCGGAGGCGACTCGACCAATCGCTTCTTGCTCACTGTAGCCAAAAATAGCAACGGCTGCGGGATTCCAAGTAATAATTTCAAAATTGAGGTTTAACTCGATAACCGCGATCGGCGTTTGCTGCAATAAAAATGAGATTCTTTGTTGGGATGCTAGCAGTTTTTCTTCGGCTAATTTGCGGTCTGTGATGTCATTAGCAGTGCCGAGAATTTGTTTGGGTTTACCATCGGCTGTTCTGAGAAATACTGTATCCCAACTGTGCATCCACCGCCATTCACCGTTTTTGTGTTTCATTCGGTATTGACATTCAACGACATCACCGTCTTTGGCTCGATCAACTTTTTGTACGCTATCAAAAAAATTTGGCAAATCATCGGAGTTGAGCAGAATTGGCATCATTGCTGTACCCATATCTTGTATTTCTTGGGCGGTATATCCGAGCATCGTCGAAATTTGTCGATTGGCATAAACATTCCGCTGTTCAATTACATCGTAAACGTACAACAGGTTGGGATTGGAATCGGCGATTGCTTGAATGAAGTGCTGGCTTTCTCTGAGTGCGGATTCTGTTTGTTTACGAACGCTAATATCTCGCGCCACGATAATCACTGAATCTGGAGTCAGCGGAGAAACTTTAGCATCGAGGCAAACGTCGCGCTCTCCGACTTTAAAGCTATATTCAACATTGATAGTTTGCTTCGTTTTTAGAGCTTGTTGGATCGCATTTAATACTAAATCTGCTATAGGTTTCGGCAAGACTTCGTGAGCGGTTTTGTTAATCATTTCGCTTGGAGGTTTCACCAAATTTGTTGATGCTGTCGGGGCGATTTTGATACAGCGCCCTTCTGCATTTCTCACTAAAACTGTGTCAGTCATGGCGGCAAAAATCGCCCGCAATTCTGTTTCCGATTCTTGCAGAGCTTGCTCGGCACGGACGCGGGTGCGAATTTCTGCTTGCAGCACTTTATTTTGCCGATCGAGCTGCTGAATTCGGTTTTTTTCTCGTTCGATCAGTTTAGCTTGAGCGATAGCGAGCCCTACTTGAGCAGCCACAGCTTCTAATAAGTCGATTTCCTCGGAAGTCCATTCCCGGTAACGATCGCACTGGTGCAAACAGATAGCACCGTTGGCCCGGCCTTGGTAAGAAGTGCGAATTGCCAGCATCGATTTTAACCCAACCTTCTGGCAAATCGGTTGAACAGCTTGCAAAAGAGGGTCTGAATAAACATTGTTCGAGGCGATCGCCAGATCTTGTATCATCATTTGTATGACGTGAGGATTGCCCCAAATTGGAACAGGTACGTTCCGAATAGATTCGCAATCGGGTTCGAGATACTCTGCCGCCAGAGGAATATCGACTTGGGGAGTAGTGACGTAAGTATGAATCAAACAGCGATTGACGCAGAATGCCAGACCGACTTGAGTGGCAGCTATTTGAAATATTTGTTCTGGCTGCAAGCTTGAGCGAATTTCTTGAGTTATTTTTGCAATCAGCAATTCTCGCTGAACTTGCCGTTCTAAAGCAGCTTTAGCTCCAGCCATTTCTATTTCTGCGTGCTTGCGCTCGCTGATATCAAAAAGTACGCCATACCAAACAATATCGCCATTATCGCGCATTTCTGGTCGAGAATTAGATTGGAGCCATTTGAGTTTACCCGACGGCGTAACAATCCGCCATTCACAGGCAAAAGGTTCTAAAGTTTGGGCGCTAGTAGCAATTTGTTTTACCAGATATTCGTGGTCATCTGGATGATTTTGATCGAAGCAAAAGTCGGGACATTTTAATATTTCCTCACTCTCTAATTCGTAAATCTCCCGACAAGCATAACTAATATATTCAAACTTAAAATTTCCCTCTGGTTTCTTGATAAATTGATAAAGAACTCCCGGTATATTGACCGCCAATTTTTGCAACCGCGCTTTGCTTTCCCGGAGTGATTGTTCTGTTCGCTTGCGAAATTCTACCTCTTGCTGCAGTTGGGCATTCTGCTGTTTTAATTGTTTTGATAGCTGTTGTATAGTCAATTGACTTTCGATCCTCACTAAAACTTCTTCCACTTGAAAAGGCTTAGTAATGTAGTCAACACCGCCGACTTCAAAAGCTTTGACTTTGTGAAAAGTTTCCTCAAAAACACTCAAAAAAATAACCGGAATTTCCTTAGTTTTTTCGTTGGATTTCAGTCTAGCACAGACTTCATATCCGTTCATTTTGGGCATAGCAATATCTAGCAAAATTAAGTCTGGGAGAACTGCTAAATTAGCATTGACCGCCATTTCTCCCGAAATCGCCCGCTGAACTTTATACCCTTCTTTCGTCAATATATTTGATATAAACCGCAGGTTGTGGGGCTGATCGTCAATAATTAAAATGTGAATACTTTCTTTGTCAAATATCATTTTTTGTCTGGTCATTGTGATTTTTTTATTTCTAGCAGCCGATTGATGATTTAATATATTTAGCGATTTTTTCTGCTCATCATTATTTATTAAACATTTTCACACTCAGCAAATAGAGGATTAACTTTAGATATTAGCCATCAACTAACGCACCTTATGTTTTTTCAATTTCTTGGTTGCTTCTCTTAATTATTAACTCAAAATAACCGTACTTAACTACATTTTCTTGTCAAAAGAAATCGCCTGATTTGCTGTACAAATTAACTCTACCGAAAAACAATTATCGCTTAGGCACTCCAGACCAAAGCAACCGGGTTTCTTAACTTTGTTCAATGGCTGCGACCAAGTATTTTCCTACAACCCGGTTGATTCGCCCAGGACAGTTTCTTGCTGGAGTTTAGCATTAAAATTGCCCGGAGGATAACACAACTTTCTGGACATTTTGCTCGCACGTTCAAAGGGTTTTAGCACAGATACACACATGGACATACCACGAGGTGAAGAAACCGTTTTTGACTCTTGTCGCTGCAACAAAGTATGGCTGTGAAAAACCTCGGTTTTGACCCACCGACTCCTGAGTCTTAAGATATTTATAGGTAACTAAGAGTATATAATAGCAATCCACCCCGCACCCAAAGCTTACCCTATAAAATATTTTCTCGGTCTTTTCTATGCCAGCAATTCCTTAAGTTTAGCAATATTTTCATTGCTTAAGTAAATTTTAATTTCTAGTTCTTGGTCAGATTCCCACAGCAACAGCAGATTATCTTCGCCCAAGGCGATTTCGGGATTGTTTAATTCAAGTGTTTGATATTTAACTTCGGGAATTCCTACGCGAATTACCAGTTCCGATTCCAACTGAGGATAGATGTACAATTGCTGTTGCAAGTTGTCAAGTTCTAATTTGTCAACTGTGTTGTTACGTTGGACAGGAGAATCTGGTTTGTACCAATAGAGAGTTTCCTCCCGAATTTCGGGATTGACTATCACAAATGTTTCGTCAAAACGCTGGGGGTGCCAGTGAATTTCGCTCAAACCGCCGATTTGCGGAATCAGTCGCTCTACCCAGCTAATTTCTTTCCCGTTCAGGTTTCCCCACCACTGACTGATATTATCGAGATTGTCAGCATTTTCGGGGTCGGTGCTGCCGGACTGCCAGACTGTTTTTAGTTGTTGCATATACAAGTTCTCCAGCGAATTTAAATTTGAGATTGCAGGCGTTCAATTGGAGATTCATTCGTTATACAATAATTTTAATGGACTTACCAATTATTTACCACGAAGATTACGTTGCACCTCTGCCACCGGCTCACCGCTTCCCGATGGCAAAGTTTCGGATGCTTTACCAGATGCTGCTCGCGGACGGGGTAGCAGATAAATCGCAATTTCACGCTCCCGAACTTCCCCCTCAAGAATGGATTGAATTAGTCCACGACCACTCCTATGTTCAAGCTTACTGCAACGGGACGCTGGATAACAAAGCGACTCGGCGAATTGGTCTGCCTTGGAGTCGGGCCCTGGCTAACCGCACTTGCACTGCGGTTGCAGGAACTGTACTAACTGCAAAACTCGCTTTAGACTACGGTTTGGCTTGCAATACTGCGGGCGGAACTCATCACGCCTTCCCTGCTTTTGGGTCTGGTTTTTGTATTTTTAATGATTTGGCGATCGCCTCTCGCGTCTTGCAAAAAAATGGTTTAGTTCGCAAAGTTTTAATTGTCGATTTAGATGTCCACCAAGGAGACGGAACCGCCGTAATATTTCAAGATGACAGCAGTGTTTTTACTTTCTCGATGCACTGCGAAGTCAATTTTCCCGGCACTAAACAAAAGGGCGATTTAGATGTACCTTTGCCTGTGGGTATGGAGGACGACGAATATTTACAAACCTTGGATAAATTCTTACCAGATTTGCTTTCAAATGTCAAGCCCGACTTAGTTTTATACGATGCTGGAGTAGACCCTCATCACGGTGACAAACTGGGAAAATTAGCTTTAACTGATACGGGCTTATTTCGCCGGGAAATGCAAGTTTTGATGGCGTGTTTGGCCGGCGGCTATCCCGTTGCCTGCGTGATTGGCGGGGGCTATTCCGATGACGCGAAGGGGTTAGTTTACCGACATTCGCTGCTGCACCGAGCTGCCAGTCAAGCCTACAGGCAGTATCGACTTTGATCCAGCAAGAGTCCGGACACTTTTTCTATTGCCCAATGGCTTATTCTTACTTGACTTTGAGGCTAGCGTAAATAATGAAATCAATGTCATCTCTACCCCTGACGCGGCATTTAATTCGACTTTTTTATGCTGCTTGCCCTGTAAGGCTTGTAGTATAGTTCCAAAAACTGTGCGGAGTATTGACCCAGATTGGGGAGATTTAATATGGACTTCAGTATTCTTTGGCGATATGATTGCGTGTTTAGGGTGTCAATTAATACTAAAAACTGGCTAAAGTGGCATTAAAATAGATATATCGCATTCAATCCTAGTGTATTTTATGGACTCCAACTCGTTAAATATCACAGAAGATGGGGCCAAAGAACCGACTTTGATGCCCATAGACAAGCACTACCTGCTAGTCCTCAACATCCCATCCTTCCGCGACTCCAAAGGCTGCAGGTATCTCGATTTAATGTGGGCTAAAGACCTAACTCAACACTTTAAGTATTTGAAAAACTTGACGCTAGCATCTCCGTGCGTGCGAGAAACCCTCCCCGAAAATACCATAGAGGTGGATTCGGAAACATCATTTGCTGATGCTAAATTTATTGACCTTCCCTCCCCAAATAGCTTGGCCAAAGGAATATTTCTGCTGCCGGCAACGGTTGCCCAGCTTTGGGGCGCGATCGCATCTTCAGATATCGTACATAGCGGCGTAGCAGGCTGGCCGATTCCGATGGCATGGTTAGTGACGCCCATAGTCCTGATACAGCGGAAACCATACCTGCTCATAGTCGAGTCCGCACCGTGGCGGCTGCAGCCGGGAACCCCTGCCAGCATTAAAGCCAAAATTCAAGCTTACATATACGAAACATTGAATCGCTGGTGCATAAACAGCGCCGACTTGACAATCTTTACACAGGGAGAATATCAGCAAAGTTTATTAAAAAAACGACACAACAAAAGTCACATAATTCACGCTTCGTGGATAGATGAAGAAAATATCATTTCGGAAGCAGAGGCGACTAAAATATGGCAGGAAAAACTGTCAGCCTCGCCCAAACAACTAAAAATTCTATTTGCCGGCAGATTGCATCCACAGAAAGGTCTGTTAGTTCTCCTAGAAGCAATGAAAATCTTGGACGAGGAAAACATTGCCGTCAAGCTGGACATACTAGGTGAAGGCGAACTGTTAAGCAACTGCCAAGCAGCCAGCAAGGCAATGCAAAAATCGGTACAGATCGAAGTTTTGGGAACTATTCCTTACGGGAGAGAATTCTTCAGCCGGCTGCAACAATATCATGCTGTTGTGGTTCCCAGCACCTCAGACGAACAGCCCAGAATAGTATACGATGCTTATTCCCAGGCCGTACCTGTACTGGCAAACAACACTGCCGGACTCCGCGACTGCATCGAAAACGGCATCACAGGCTCGATCGGTAATTGCAATGACCCAGTTGATTTAGCAAACTTGCTCAAACAGTCGGGAGAAAACTTGAACCTACTTCAAAATATGGGCATGGCAGGTCTGAAACAGGCTCGCAGCCTGACTCACGAAGAAATGCACCGGCAGCGGTGGCAGCTTTTGTTAAGAATGTTGGAGCAATCAAAAAAGTAAGTAGGTAGGCGCAAATAAACCGGGCTGTGTAAAGGAATGTAAAGCTGTCAGAAGCTTTGGGATTGCTTCGTTTCACGGAGTGACCCTCGCTTTTGACTACTTGTGTATTTTCCGACTCATCTACTTAGGCGATACCTGTACTCCGGGCGATCGCTCCAGCTTGCCAGATGGGTACAACTTGAGCTAAAAAGTTGTTAAACAAACAACGGTACTTATGTCGAAGGCCAGCGAGTCCAATCACCCCTATCCACTGCTGGTTGTCATTGTTAACTACCGAACCTCTAGTTTGACAATTGACTGCTTGCGCTCTCTAGTTAGCGAAGTTCAATCGCTGCCCGGTATGCGAGTTGTAGTTGGCGACAATGCTTCAGGCGATCGCTCTGTCGAAGAAATTAGTAGTGCGATCGCCTCAGAAGGCTGGAATGAATGGGCATCCTTCGTTCCCCTAGAGCGCAACGGCGGATTTGCTTTCGGCAACAACGCCCTGATCCGTCCCGCCCTCCAATCCACCAATCCCCCCCCTTACTTCCTGCTGCTTAACCCAGACACCATAGTTCGCCCAGGTGCATTAAAAGCCCTCGTCGATTTCATGGACACTCATCCCGAAGCCGGCATCGCCGGCAGCCGCTTGGAAGACCCCGACGGCACGCCCCAGGAGTCAGCTTTTCGGTTTCACAACATCTTGACAGAACTCGATTTTGGTTGGCGGACAGGCTTTATATCCAAGTTATTAGCCAACTGGGCCGCAGCGCCTCCGATTTCCCAAGAAACCTGTCAAACTGATTGGGTAGCTGGAGCCAGCATGATCGTCCGTCGCGAAGTATTTGAAAAGATTGGCTTGATGGATGAAGCTTATTTCATGTACTGCGAAGAAATGGACTTTTGTCTGCAAGCGAACAAAGCTGGCTGGAGTTGCTGGTACGTACCTGAAAGTCGCGTTGTGCACTTAGTCGGCCAAAGCTCAGGCGTCACTGACACCAAAAAGCCCGCCAAGCGGCTGCCTACCTATTGGTTTGATTCCCGGCGCAGGTACTTTATCAAAAACTACGGCTTGGTTTACACAGCATTAACTGATGTATCCTGGGCTTCGGGTTTTGCAGCCTGGAGGGTGCGTCGCGTACTTCAAGGCAAACCAGATGGCGATCCACCACAATTGCTGAGAGATTTTGTATTAAATAGTGTATTTTTTAAGGGGGGTAAGATTGAAAAATCCAAAAACTTTTAAAGGGAGTTGGTAAATCGGTCAAAGCCAACTAAACCAGGTTAGCCTAGGCAAGCAAAATATTTTATGATGCAGCCGAGGAATTAGTATTCTCGATCGAGAAAACCGGATTGCTCCTTCCTCACAAACCTGATAGACCCATTAATATCGTCGGCATCTAGCAATAGAGTAAACAATAAATAATGTCAATTAGAGCTTATGGTAACTGAGCAAAACTTAATCACCACTGAAAATCAAGTAGAAGACCCCGGCCTGGGACTGTGGCAGCAAATTAAAGAAGACTGGATTGCTCATGGTCGAGATTGGACAAAACCGGGATTTCGCGCCGTAGCAGTGCAGCGTTTTGGCGTCTGGAGAATGCAGGTAGAACCGAAATTACTGCGAGCTCCTTTGAGCATTATTTATCGAGCACTCTACCGAAAAGTCCGCAATAGTTACGGGATAGACTTGCCTTACACTGTGAAGCTCGGTCGTCGCGTGGTGATTGAACATCAAAACGCTATTATTATTCACGGATATTCTACGATCGGCGACGACTGCATTATCCGCCAAGGTGTAACGTTGGGAAACCGCTATTTGGACAAGCCGCTGGAATCCCCTCAATTGGGCGATCGGGTTAACGTCGGCGCTGGTGCAAAAATCCTCGGAAAAGTAAACTTGGGAGACGACGTAAATATCGGTGCTAATGCTGTAGTTTTATCAGATATTCCCGCAGGCAAAACAGCAGTAGGTATTCCTGCCAAGATTCTTCAATCTACCAAAAACCAGGAAAATGCTTAGATCAATATTGCAAAAAATTATCCGCCATCTTGCGATGCGTTACGGCAAGTTCCGTGGCCTTTACATCCAATTCTGTAACGCCTGTGCCCCAGAATACACAGAATTTCTCCCCCGCCATGGCAACTTGTAAGCGCTAGGCGAAAATTGCAGCATCTGGCTCAATACGGTCTTTGGAGATCCCGCCTAGGTCCGCATCGGCAACAATGTTCACTTCTCCTCTTATACCGTGCTCGGCCACGACGGCTCGATCGCCATGCTTAACCGGGCTTACAACGTTAAACTAGATGCCGTAGGCAAGATACCTCTCTTCTGTCACTAAGCGGCAGAAGAAAATAAGAATTCACTCTCATTTATTAAGTAAGAGAAGGGATTTGGGTAAAAATTCATTAACGATCTTAATCGAGCCTGTAGATAATTGTGGAATCGGAAAAATTTTTAGCCACTATTGTATCAAGTTAAAGCTAATTAAAGCTTGTAATATTAATCTCAAATTGTTTAGATGCCTCTTCCAACTTTTTTTTCATCAAGCGTCTTGATGTTTCTCAAAGCGGTGGAGAAGTGAGAAGTTTTTTGCGGATAAAGAGCTGGGTGATGGAGTCTGGGAGTTAACGGCTCTATTAGACCTAGTATAGAGGCCGATCATCACGTAAGCACTACAAACGATTTCCCACCATTTTTCAATCTGTGAATATTGGGTGACTCGGAAATCCGCCCACCCTAATTCACTCTTACTTTGTCGAAAACCATATTCAATCCAAGTCGTATTTCCATACAAATTCCCAACTTCTTTAGCTAAGACTTCCGGAATTTGTGTCATCATATAGCAGGTTTAGTTTTCGGAAATGGTATCTATATATGTTGTGATTTCCCAGTAACGCAATGCTCTCTTTTTTCCATAAATATTTTCTCGAATATAGCGCCATACGGTTCAGTTAAGGTCGATCCCCTCGGCGCCAAGGGCGGGAACTCTTACAGCACTTCCGGGTGTTATGAGGTACAATAAGAATAGATTAAAACCCACATTCCGCACCCCAAACTGGCACATAGTCGGATTGAGGGGGTAAAAGTGAATCACCCGAGACAAGGGTGAG
>NZ_JAUBOR010000048.1:8519-37047 GCF_036700305.1 Microcoleus sp. Z1_A1 | reverse complement strand
CCGTCATGAGTGGACGGGCGGGACGCCCATCCCACAATAACAATTAAAATTGTAAGTTATTTAATTCGCGATCCTTACGAACTTTGGTTAATTTCTCGCTGACAGCGGGGACGACAAGGTGTTCCTGTGCAAATAAAGCCTGCAGGCATATTTTTAAAGACGCTGCTGCGAGCTCCGATTAAAGCGTTAGCACCGATTTCGACACCAGGGCCAATGAAGCAGTCGGCGGCAATCCAAACGCCGTTATTAATGATCGCAGGTGCTGTTATTAAGCCAAAGGCGGGGTCTTGAGGGTCATGAGTGCCGGTGCAGAGGTAGCTTTTTTGAGAAATGACGCAGTGTTTGCCGATCGCAATTCGATCCAGACTGTACAATACAACATCATCTCCGATCCAACTGTAATCGCCGATGGCAATTTTCCAAGGATAGGTAAAACGAGCCGTGGGACGAATGATCACACCCCGACCTATTTTCGCTCCAAATAACCGCAGCAAGCCGCTTCTGATGCGATTAAAAGGGTGTGGAGTGAGAGGAAAGGCGATCGCCTGCACCAACCACCAAACTAAAATTAGCCAAGTAGGCTTTCCTCGATCAAACTTTGATTGGTCGTACAGCCGCAAATCAACCAAAGATTCGCCTGTCAAAGTATTTGCGTGATTGTCGCTAATTGGACGATCGTTTATTTCAGGATTTGGGGAATTTGCGGTCGAATTTTCCGGATCTTGGTGGGGATTTGGTATATAATCGGTCATTGATAGTTAATTTAATGTTTAATTTAAAATCGAGTTTAACCTTAAGGACTGCTGCATGACATTTCTAGTTAGGGACAATTTTGACTCGAAAAACGCCAAGGATATCGCACAATGCGAGAAGACAAATCCCAGAATTGGCAAAGTGCGACTTTTACAAACAGCATTGGTACTGCTTAGCAGCTTTTTTGTAGCAGAGTTAATCGCCGCACTTAATTCTCATAGTTTGTCCCTATTAGCAGATGCGGGTCACGTTTTTTCAGATGTAGCAGCTTTAGCAATAACTTTGACAGCGACTTGGTACTCGTCACGAAAAAGAAGTAAATCGGTGGATTGTGCGATCGCACAATCGCCAATTCCTGAACGAGGAGAAATCATTGCTGCTTTAATTAATAGTATCAGTTTAGTAGCGATCGCCCTTTGGATTGCCGCAGAGTCGATCGCCCGTTTGCAGTCCCCAACACCCGAAGTAGAAGGACTCCCGATGTTAATTACCGCCATAGTCGGTTTAAGCATCAACTCGATCAATGCTTGTTGCTTGCATTCCTGCTGTCACGGTGACTTAAATCTCAAAAGCGCCTTTCTGCACGCAGTCGCCGACATTTTTTCATCGGTTGGAGTAATTTTAGCTGCGATCGCCGTAGCGTGGCTGCACTGGAATTGGGCTGACGGCTTAATTAGCTTGCTAGTCTCTGCATCAATTATTTTATTAACTCTACCATTGCTAATAGAAAGCATCCAATTGCTGCTGGGAAAAGTATCAGCAATATCCGCCAGTCAACAGCCTTGTGATTGCGAAAAAGTGAGCGCAGAAAAATTGCTTTTTCCATCCCTCGAAGAACTTATTAAATGAAAATGTCTCAAGCCACTCGCTATGGGCTGGCTTTCCTAATTCCCAATTCCCCCATGCTTCCAAAATATTAAGGCAATTTAACTTCGGTCTCCTGAGTGATAACTACTGGCGGCGACAGAGTAGGCTCAGGTTCTGCCACATTTAACTGACCGCCACAACAACGCAACTCGTAAAGTTTTGCATTAATTTGATACTCATATTGACTCAATAACCTTGCATAAATATAGCCAGCTTTGCCATCCAAAAAGCCGAGCTGAATGAAGTAAAATAAAATAAATCTGAGCATTGGTTTAAAAGGCAGCCGCACCCAAACTTTTTTGAGAAATCGCTTCCGCTGCACTGCATCTCCAAATAGGTGAGCGCCAATAGTGCCGCTGTCGTCGCGGCCTTCAATAATATTGTAATAAACGCGAGCTTCCCAATTAGAATAGCGGTTATGCCGTTCTATCCAGTGAAATAAATCGCGATAATCCTCGTGGATCATGTCATTTTTTAAGTAGCCGACTTGACCGGCTAAAATTACGTGTTCGTGAACTTCGTTGTCGCCAGTATTGGGGACGGATTCAGTGCCGAGATTTTCGTAACGTCCTTTTTGATGCTTGAACAAACGCAAATTCCAGTCGGGATATCGGCCGCCGTAACGCAGCCACTGACCTAAAAAGAAGACTTTGCGGTTGAGGTAGTAGCCGTCAAAATTGGGGTCTTCGATCGCCTGCGCGATTTCGTCCCAAAGTTCCGGGGGAATGCGCTCGTCGCAATCGACAATTAATACCCATTCGTTGCGAAAGGGCAGATTGTCCAATGACCAATTTTTCTTTTTCGGCCAGCGGTTGTCGAAGTAGAATTGCACTACTTTGGCGCCGGTGCTGATGGCAATTTCTACGGTGCGATCGCTGCTTTGGGAATCAACCATGAAAACTTCATCCGCCCTAGCAATGCTGGCCAGACACGCTGGTAGATTAAGTTCTTCGTCTTTTGCCGGAATGAGAACTGAAACCGGAATCTTGGATGAACTAGATGTCATAATCGAGTGCTTGAACCTGAATGCGGTCGAGTTTTTTGTGGATGAAGTGCGATCGGCACAGCAGGGCCGACGACTTGAGCAGCGAGGGATATTGCCTATAGCCTAATGCCTGCTGGTCGATTTCGGTGCAAAAATCAGGCCGCGGATGGCTGCGATCAAATAACCGATTTGACCCCAGGCAAAAACGAAATTTTCAAAGCGCAGCCCTGGATCTCTAATATATTTAAAAGACTTCCAGACACCCCTCAAGATTCTTTCACCCCCCCACCCAAGCTGAGCAATACCGGCTCGATCGGACAATTGTTCGCGATAACACTCGCTGATGCCTTGCCACCACCCGCGCTCTAGAAACCAAGCTTTGTTGAGCCTTTCTGTCGCGACATGGTGAAGCACCAGGGCCTCCGGTAGATAAACTACTTGCCAACCTAACTCTAAAGCTAATTCTGTGGCCCGCAACTCTTCATTTGACAGCAACTTTTTGCCGACTCTACCGAGTTTGACATCGAAGCCGCCAATTTGTTCGAGAAAAGCGCGCCGGATTGAGTAGTTTACCCCCCTGGGAGTCAAACCGGCAGCAGTCACGTACAGACAAGTATTGCCTAAATCGTATTCTCCCAAGTTCTGGGCCAATCCCGGTGACAGCCATTCGGGCGGGCTGACTCCCGAAGGCCAGAGCAAATTTACTTTGCCACCAGCTACGGCGAGTTTTTGATTGCTTTGATAAGCCGCGTGCAGCACCCTGAGCCAATTGGGCTCAGCAATAGCGTCGTCGTCGAGATAAGCTAATATTTCACTGCCAGCTTCCTTTGCGCCGGTGTTCCGGGCTACTGACAGACCGATTTCCGGCTCCCAGACGTACTTGAGGCGCCGATCGCCCTGTCTTGCTTCTACCACCTCGCGGGTGCGCGAAGTCGAACTTTCGGGGCTTGCATAATCGCTAGAAGCGTTATCCACTACTACTACTTCAAAGTTGTCGGGAAAATCCTGTACCAGCAAGCTGTCGATCGCCCCACCTAAATAGGCGGCGCGATTGTGGGTGCAAATAATCGCTGATATCTGAGGACGATCTGGCATAAATAACAGCTTGGGAAATACGGGGGTTCTCGATCGACTTACTCTGATCTTGTCTCATCAATGCTATTATCGCTTAAAAAGCATTTGGTAGTTAGCCGTTTAAATCATAATTGGTAATTGCTAATTGGGAATTGGCAATTGGGAATTATGTTTAATCCTTTGTATGTTACCCCGCCCAAAGAAGGGAGACAAGCCCGCAACATTAGTCGCGAGCAGCCCAAAAATTTTAACCAAACTTCAATCTCCCAAAATCATTTGTTGTGGAGTAAATCTAAAATCTAAAATCTAAAATCTAAAATCGACTGACTAATGAGTAACTCAGAACCCACCACATCTAGACAATTAATCTTAGTAACTGGGCCGGCCCGAAGTGGCAAAAGTGAATGGGCCGAAACTCTGGCGGCGGGTTCGGGAAAACAAGTAATTTATGTGGCTACCGGTCAGGTTGATGAAGCTGATTTGGAGTGGATTCGTCGCCTCGAACAGCACCGAAATCGCCGTCGGGTTGATTGGAAAACTCTAGAAGTGCCGATCGACTTGTCAGCAGTTGTGCAAGCCAGCAAGCCCTCAGATTGCTTGTTGATTGATTCTCTGGGAACTTGGACGGCGAATCTTTTGGAACAAGAAGCGGCTGTTTGGGCGACTACGCAGCAAGATTTGCTCGCCTGTTTGAAGTCGGCGGCGGCTGATGTAATTTTGGTAGGGGAAGAAACCGGATGGGGTGTTGTGCCTGCTTATCCGGCGGGGCGGCTGTTTCGCGATCGCCTCGGCACTCTCGTGCGCCACATCGGGGCGATCGCCGATACTGTTTATCTCGCCACCGGAGGTTACGCCTTGAATCTCACCGCTTTGGGTACGCCACTGCCGCCTGTAGCGAAAAATTAACAGCCAGAGTCGCGATCGACAAGAGAGAAAAAATATCGGTTTCCCGAACGACAATTTTAACTAAAAATCAGCTATGATTTTAACTAAGATTGAAAAATCAAGAGTCATATAAATTAGTAAAAAAACCTAATCCCTAGGGGGGAAGCCCAACAATTAGACATGAGGAATAGCCGAATTTTGAAATTATGTAAAAGATAAAATGTCTCTTAAGAAAGAGTGGTGATTTCAAATTCAAAGTCTAAAATAATCAATTAGTTGAAGGGTTGACTAAAAGTTATGGCATCAGATAGTGAAGTAAGAAAATATATTGCTTACTGGTTTCAGTTAGGCAAAAAAGTATTAATTCGCAACGGTTCCGAAGCGCTGGAGCCCAAATCGGTAAATGCGGGCGATCGCTACAGCCAGGAATTTGAAGACTGCTGGCAAAAAATCATCTCCCGCGACAGCGGAGACTGTTACCTCGAAGGCACAAACGAAACAATTGCCCAACTGCTGACGCCAGCTTGGGAAATCAGTCCCTGCGCGCGCTGCGCTATGCCCGTAGTGTTCAAACAAACCGGAATGCCCCCGGAGTTCTGTCCCTGTAACGACTTACCGAACTGGCCCGATACCGAAATGCCCCAACCTCGATCGCCCGTCAGCAGCCAATCGCAACTATCAGGCATTCGCGATCGACTCCAAAGATCCAGCGGCGAGTAAGTATATAAGAAGGAAGAAGGGTCTTCTTCCTTAAATTGTTACAATATATTTACAATGCTTCACACTAGGTCTGATTTATGAATGTCAAGACAGTATCGCCAGCCTCCCCGCCAACTTATGTAAATTCAGGGACTCAGGCTGTACTAAGCAATCTCCAAGATGCAAATACAATTCCCCTGCAAGCAGTACCAGTATCACTAGAGACGGAGCACGTAACGGACGATCGGCTCAAATCAGCCAGAGACATAGCTTTCGAGTTAGCCGGAGATGCTGTTCGGTACGATCCAGTGGCGATCGCAGCCCAGTACCGAAATCGACCTCTACAAGTCTGGGGAAGGCTGTCGAGCGTTGTTTGGACATTTTTTAGCTTTGCCTTCAGTGTGTGGTTCGACGGCAAAACAGGTCGTACCGCCACCAACGAAAAGCGCCGCGCCGTCCGACTGCGAGAAATTCTGGGTCAACTCGGCCCAGCTTTCATCAAAATCGGACAAGCACTCTCAACACGCCCCGACTTAGTACCGCCAGTATATTTAGAAGAACTAACAACGCTGCAAGACCAATTGCCAGCATTTCCCAACGAAGTAGCATATCAATTCATCCAAGAAGAATTGGGCGCCCACCCCAAAGACATCTACGCAGAAATCAGCCCCGATCCGATCGCAGCAGCATCTCTCGGACAAGTCTACAAAGGCAAACTCAAAACCGGAGAAACAGTCGCAATCAAAGTCCAGCGACCGGGTTTAGCCGAAAACATCGGCTTAGATATTTACATCCTGCGGCGCGTTGCAGTTTGGGCGCAAAACACCTTCAAAATAATTCGCAGTGACCTCGCAGCAATTATGGACGAGTTGGGCGAGCGCATTTACGAAGAAATGGACTACACCCACGAAGGTCAAAATGCCGAACGGTTTGCCCAACTATACGGCCACATCAAAGACATTTATGTTCCCAGCATCTACTGGGAATATACCCGCCGCCGCGTCTTAACAATGGAGTGGATCACCGGCATCAAACTTACGAATTTAGAGGCCGTTAAAGCTCAAGGAATCGACGCTCCTTACTTAATTGAAGTGGGGGTGCAGTGCTCTCTCAGACAACTTCTAGAACACGGTTTCTTTCACGCCGATCCGCATCCCGGCAATCTTTTGGCAACTCCTGACGGTCAATTAGCTTATCTCGATTTCGGGATGATGAGCGAAGTTAAACCTTATCAGCGATACGGCTTGTTGGAAGCTGTGGTGCATTTGGTGAACCGCGACTTTGAAGGTTTAGCAAAAGATTATGTCAAGTTGGAGTTTTTAACGCCAGATACGGATTTAACGCCAATTATTCCAGCTTTGGCGGGGGTATTTAACAATGCTTTGGGTGCTAGCGTTGCCGAACTCAATTTCAAAAGCATTACTGACGAACTTTCGGCGGTGATGTACGAATATCCTTTCCGGGTTCCAGCTTACTATGCTTTGATTATTCGATCGCTCGTCACGTTAGAAGGGATTGCCATTAATGTCGATCCAGAATTCAAAGTGTTGAGCAAAGCCTATCCTTACGTTGCAAAACGGCTGTTGAGCGACCCCGCACCGGAATTGAGAGCATCCCTGCAAGATTTGCTGTTCAAACAAGGCGAATTCCGCTGGAACCGCTTAGAAAACTTGCTCAACAATGCCCGCGAGAGCGAGGATTACGATGTCAGCAAAATCTTGAACCAAGCATTAGAATATTTATTTTCCGAAAGAGGAGATTTCATTCGCGATCGTATTGTCCTCGAATTAGTCAAAAGTCTCGACACACTTTCCAGCAACGCCTTTGCTAACGCCAAAGCAGTCGTCGGCGAATGGTTTGGAGTCAAGGCAAATCAACCTGTGGTTTCACCAACTGAACAAAAAAACCTACAACACATCAAACGGATTTGGGATATTTTGCAATCAACTCCCGGTTTTGACGGGATGAAAGTATTGCAGCTTCTTCCGCAGTTATTGGTGAAACCCCAAGTGCAGAATATGGGGCAGAAAGTAGTCGGCGGTTTAGCTCAAAGAGCAGTTGCTAGGGTTATTCGCGAGTTTTTGCTTTCGCAGGAACCGGATGCGATTCCCGTGAATGGAAGCTACCCTAAAACTTCGCCTCAGTTGTCTTTACCTGCGGCGAAGTAGTTATATCATGTCAGGCGAATTGACCATAATTCCTGTAGGGGCGGGTTCACCAATATCTACAATAGAAACGAGAGATTCTGTAAACCCGCCCCAGCTTTTGAGCGTGCTCGATCGACCATGATATTAAATTGGGATATTGGGATTTTTTGACCGCAGATATTAGCAGATAAACACAGATGAACGCAGATGAAATGTCGTCTGCGTTCTTTTAATTAAGCTTGAATCCTTTAGCGGCTAATTGCTGGCGGAGACTTTGGATTATTACGCGATCGAGAGTATTTTCACCACTATTGGTACTAGATTGGCGCTGTTGTTCAATATATGCTGTACGCTTTTGAGATAAGTCGCGGATGGTCTTTTTAATGGCCTCTCTTTCGGTTTTCTTTCCAGCTACATATGCTTTTTTCTGTTAGCGTCATCCCTCGCATGATTTCGGGTAAATTATCATCTGATATTGCCTCTAGTTTAACTGTGCCGTTTTCGAGAGCATCGAGCAAGTCCCAAGAAGCATTATCATAGTATTCAGAAGCTTTGGACGCACTACGCAAAACCCTATTCCTGCCAGCATTACTATCTTCAACTGCTTGACGTTGTTGTCCTATTCTTCCTTCTCTACCGTAAGGAATGTAGGTTTGATTTAGTTTAGTATTCCAAGTAGAAATTTCGTCGTAAGGGGACTTGATTACTACAATTTGTTGGTTTTGATTAATGTTGAAGCTACTGCCTTTTGCTAAGGAATGAGAATTAAATAACTTCCACTCTTGAAAGTGGGATGGGCCTAAGAGCCCATCCAAAAAGGACGGGCTCTTAGGCCCATCCCACAAACTTGTGGAAGTTATTTAATTCTCATTCCAAAGATCGATCGCCCCTCAAGCCTTTTTGTTCTTTCTATTTATTTATCAGGGTGAGCTCGGTAGTTTTATGCAAAACTCTCCAGTTTTTTTTGTCGAGTTTGGCAAAGACTGCGTGGAAGTACGGAACCACGGGTGTTTTGGGGATTTAAGGGCGATCGAATAACGCGCTTTCCCAGAATCCGGCGGGGAATGAATTCCCCGCCTCATAGCGAAAGTCCTCTCAAAGAGGACTGGTAAATTCTTCAGTCGGCGACCGACGACTTTCGCTTTGAGGCTCTTGTTTCAACAAGAGCCGGAGTTCGGGATTGCGAGATAGCCGGATTGCGCGATCGATCTGCTTGTTAACACTAAAGATCGATCGCCCCTCAAGCCTTTTTGTTCTTTCTATTTATTTATCAGGGTGAGCTCGGTAGTTTTATGCAAAACTCTCCAGTTTTTTTTGTCGAGTTTGGCAAAGACTGCGTGGAAGTACGGAACCACGGGTGTTTTGGGGATTTAAGGGCGATCGAATAACGCACGGGTGGTCATAAACCGGGTTTTTCGCAGAAGACTTCGTTACAAACCTGCATAAATCGCAAAAACCCGGTTTATGCAGGTTTTGATGCGTCTTAACAAAAATTCACATCTAATTCAACTGCCCAATCCACCGCACAGCAAGACTTTCAACCATCCTCTGAAAAAAATTTCTGAATTTCGCATAAATTCCTCCAACTTACCCTGATAAATAAATGTAGGAACAAAGTTGCGGCCGCACTTAACTATGACTGATAAATCCAACCCCTCCGAGGGGGAAGACCACTTATCCGACGAAACCGATGCTGTTGGGTGCTCAGTAAAATCGGAAAAGTTCGATCGAGATCCCGCACACCAGCAAATCGTCGAACTCGTCACCAAAGCTTGCCAGCAGCCCCCCGGCAGTATCAGGCGAAGTCGTTTCTTGAATCAACTAATTCGAGAGATTATCAAATCCGGCAAACTCTGGAAACCAAAAACACCTTACTATGAAGAGGCATTGCAAGAAACCTGGATCTATCTCAATCGAAATTTATGTGAAGCTACCACAGCAAAACGACCTTACGATCCCGAAGAAAGCCTGATTACTACTTGGTTAAATAGCTATCTCGAAAGGCGGCTTTTTGATTGTCGTCTGGCCCCAATAAAAGAAAGTGAGACACCAAACCGCCGTCGAATAGCGTCCTCAGAAGGAAAACAAGACAAAGAAACCATCAATCCCATTGACTATCTCGCCGCCGATTATGATGTAAGTTTCTATTTGGACGAACTTCTCGCATGGATAGAAACCGATCCAAATAACGAGTTAAAAAGCAGACACGTTAGAGGCAAACCGCAGATAAATTGTCAAGTTTTATTGCAGCGAAAATGTTTGTACGGTCAAAGTCTTAAAGAACTCGCCAAAGAGTTTGGCTGCGCCCATTCTACTTTATATCAATTGTTCAACAATGACTGCCGTCATCTGCTGCAAAAATTTTGCGAAGACCAAGGATATCAAACTTTAAATATACCAGGAGTGTACCAAAACAATGAACCATAACAACCTTTGGGAAATCGAATCTTTGCCAATGCCAATTACTCAGAAGGCACTGCAAGTTGCTCAGCAGTTTGCCACCCAACAGCGCCACCCGCAAAGGCACGAGCAAGTTTATCTCAATACTTTGGCAGTGCTGGCAGTTCGCGATTATCTAAAAATCATCGATATTGAGACTGACTTGACTGAATGCGATAGCTGGAATCCCGTAATTCGCCTGTTTGCAGATGCGGGAGATTTGTATGTTAAAGGATTGGGAAAAATCGAATGCCGTCCAATTAAAAATCGACCTCAAACTCAAGAAACTGGCAACCAGAATTCATCTGCACATCCGCCTGAGATTTGCCCGGTGCCGGTGGAAGCAAGGGCAGAACGCATTGGCTATATTGCTGTAGAAATTGATGAGGAGGAAAAGGAAGCGAGATTGCTTGGTTTTTCTCCCAATGCGGATGCGGGGGAATTAGTATTGAGCGAATTGCATTCCCTGGATGATTTTTTAGGGCATCTAGAACATTTGTTGGAATCTCAAATTAACCTCAGTCAGTGGTTGATGAATGTATTTACGGCTGATTGGCTGCCTTTTGAAGCGGTATTTAACCAGCAGACACAAACTTCTCAGGTGGAGATTCAAAATCCGGTTGAATCTCAGTTAGGCAATTGGTGGCAAAATTTTGTAGACAGATGTTTGCAGCAATTGGATCGAGGTAAACAAAATTTAAAAAACTTGATTTCTCCTGACGAAACCCCCAGTTTTGCATTACGAGGAGGTGGAAATTCGAGAGAAGAATCTGCGTTACAGAGCAGTCAAAGTAGCATCAATAGGTTTCCCGAAGCCGATGTCACGCGGGCTAAGTTGATTGACTTGGGAATGCGGCTGGGAAGGACAACGGTGGCTTTGTTGGTGGCGATTGCTGAAGAGAGCGATCGCACTGTCAGAGTTCACGTTCAACTGCATCCGGCGATCGGAGAACGTTACCTGCCCCAGAATATTAAACTTTCCTTAATCTCCGACATCGGTAAAAATCTAACCGAGTCACAATCAAGGATTCAGGAGAGGTACATTTTGCTGAAGGATATTGAGGTCGATCGAGACGAGAGTTTTAGTATTCGAGTAGCTTTAGATGATTTCAGCGTCACAGAAAATTTTGTGGTATGATATCTCGATTAACTCTACTCGCGTCTAATTTATGAGCTTAAGATTTATCTTGGGTTTAGGGATTGGGGATTTACACAAGGGTTTTCCCGACATCACAGGGGAGTTTCAAGAAAACCAAACAACAGTTCATAAATTTAAAGGAAGTTTGCCACCAGCCCCGGAAGTTGATGATCTGCAAAAAAGATGGCAACTTATTTGTCGTGCGGGAAAATCTAGCAACATCCTTTCTAGAATTAAAGTTAAGGCTACAGGGACAACCAATATTTGTGAAGATAATCCTCAATTGATCTATCAATATTTGAATGAATCTATGAGGCTGTGGCTGAGTAGTGAGGAGTTTTATGCGGGAATTGAGCATAATTTTAGAAATGTAGTTGATGCGTTTGGTGGTCGAGATCGGTGCTTTGAAGTATTTCTCGAAATCAAAGATTCGGAAAATTGGCATCTGCCTTGGGATGCGTGGAAATTTCGCGAAGATTACAAAAACTGTGAAATAATTAAAAGTCCGTCCCAGTATAGAAAAGCTCTCAAAAAGGCAACTACAGGCGGAATGCCTCTGCCTTCGCGAGGTAGAATTTTATGTGTCTCCGGTAATAGTGACGGACTCGATCTGAAACAAGATGAGAAAAGTCTTCAAATGTCTTTTGGCGATCGCTGCAAGTTAGAATTTATGCAACAGCCAACACCGGAAAAGCTACGCGAGAAGTTGTTAGAGGATGAAAAAAATTGGCAGATTTTATATTACGGCGGGCATAGCAATAGCAATGCTGTCAATGGATGGCTGCATATTAATGAAGCAGATTGCGATAATACTGTCACAATAGACTATTTAAAAGAGGGGTTGGAAAAATCAATTTTTCAAGGATTGGAGTTGCTAATTTTAAACTCGTGTTCTAGCCTCAAATTGGCAGCAGATTTAGTAGCTGGAGGCTTGCCTTTACCGTCAATGATTGTGATGCGTGCGCCGATACCAGATAAAATTGCTCACGATTTTGTTAAGTCTTTATTCGGATATTTAAGCAAAGAATATCCTTTGTTTTTAGCAGTACGAAAAGCTAAGGATTATTTACAGAAATGGGAATCTCAGTTTCCCGGTGCGAGTGCGATACCAGTGCTCTGTCAGCAGCCAACTTTTGATGGGTTGACTTTACTGCAATTAAAGCGCGATCGCCCTTTGATGGCTGCTGCGGATGATGTGGTGGACGATCGCCCAAACAACGATATCTCTATTTTTATTTCTAATTTGATGCAGCGCCTGGGAATCGGTTTAGCTACTACCGCTAGCAGTTATATGTTAATGGGCCCGATACTTGCCCCAGTTGCTAATCAAATTGGCATGGAAAACCACCGTCAAAATAAACCTTTAATTGCGAAAAAATTCTACAAATTAGCAAGTTTAATTAACCTTAATTATGCACAGCCTTACTATAATTTAGCTATGTTGTGCGACGAATTGAATGACGATCGCGGTGCGTTAGAAGCAATGCAAAATGCTGTATTGCGAGGACTTCCTGATGCTTCTGCTCAAATATCTAAATTATTCATTCGCAAGGATAAACATCAAGCAGCTTTAAAGGCGATCAACCTTTGTTTAGAACACGCTAAATACGACGGTGTAAAAGCTGCTTGTATCAAAAATCGCGGCTGGATACGGTTCAAAGAACAGCAGTATGACGATGCAGAGATAGATTTTCAAACAGCAATTGGATTGACAGACAATAGCCCGGAAGCTCACTGTTTTTTAGCACGGGTTATGGAAACTAAAGGTAAGCCCCATGAAGCGTTAGAACACTGGGAAAAAACGATTAAATATTCTAAATCTAGCGTACCAGAACAAGAGCAATGTATCCAAAGTGCTAAACAACATTTACGAATAAAAGGAAATATCAAGTGAAAATCAGGATTGCAGTTTCTATAGCTTTAAGCTCGATCGCAACTACCGCACTAGCAGCCAGTAACAGAATATCCAACGGACTGATTATCCATAGTAGCGGGGAAGTTGCGATCGAGCGCCAAAACGGGCTAATTGTCCGCCCTACCAGCGGTACGCCGATTTATCCGGGAGACACACTGCGAACAGCACAAAACGCACAACTGACTATCCAATGTGCAGATTTGGGAATTAAGTCGATCGCAGGGAGTGAAAATCAATTGAATAGCTGTTTGTTAGGGAAACAAGAGTCGAAATCTGATTGCAGCAAGGACTTGATTAAATGTCCCGATCGCGGCGACGATAAAATTGCTTGGAATAGCGCGCCAATTCCTTATATTATCAGTCCGCGACGGACGAAATTGCTCGACAGCAAGCCAATTTTGCGGTGGAATCCGGTTGCTGGTGCTACTAGCTATAAGTTGAGCCTCCGGGAAAATGGAGCGAAATTAAACTGGGAAATGACTGTTAGCGGTACTGAGGCTGTGTATCCGGGGGAACCGGCGCTGAAACCGGGTGTTAGGTACCGATTGATTGTCGAGGCGAATACGGGTGCTTCTTCAGAAAGCGCTGTTGGGGAGGGGGATATCGAGTTTAGCTTGCTGGATGAGACTGAGGTGGAAAGGGTGAAAAGTGAGGTTGGGGCGATCGACAAACAAGTACCTAACGAAAACGCCAAAAAATTAGCAATTTCTAGCGTTTATCTTAACACAAACTTGATTGCCGAAGCAAGAGAAATTTTAGAAAATTTACAAGAAACAGGCATGAAAACACCGCCCATTTATCGCACGTTGGGCGATTTGTATCTAGAAAAGCTACAACTGGTTCCCCAGGCTGAAGTCTACTATTCCAAGGTGATTAATACGGCGAAACCTGACGATATTGAGGAGTTGACGGCCGCTAGATACGGATTGGGACAAGTTCATTCAGCCATGAGAAATAATCTGGAAGCTATGAAATATTTGCGAATGGCAAAAGATGGATATACAACCTTGGGAGATTTGCCAATGGTGGAAAAGATTGAGAAGCAATTGCGGGATTTGCAAAGGAGGGAAGACAGGAAATAGTAAGGGGCTGTGACGTTAATTCCGGCAGGGTTGTGACGTTAATTTCGGCAGGGAATGAATTCCCTGCCTCAAAGCAAAAGTCCACTAAAGTGGACTGACATCAAACTTTTTTCTACAGTTCTATTCAAAGGACTTTCGCTATTAGCCAGGGAATTCATTCCCTGGCGGACTCGCGGGATGTGACGTTAATTCCGGCAGGGAATGAATTCCCTGCCTCAAAGCAAAAGTCCACTAAAGTGGACTGACATTAAACTTTTTCTACAGTCCTCTTCAGAGGACTTTCGCTATTAGCCAGGGAATTCATTCCCTGGCGGATTGACGGAATTTGGGACTGTCAGAGGGCGCTGGCGGACTTTCGCAATTATCAGAGTGTACGAAACATCATCTACTAACAAAACCATGAAATCAACACACAAAAAACCCCGCTTTTTCCTCACCTTCCTCTCCTTCACCACCTTAACAATGTGGGAAATAGGACTTTTCCCCGCATCCCAAACAGCCACAGCCCAAATTACCCCCGCAACCGACGGCACCAATACTCAAATTACTCCCAGCGGCAACCAATTCAACATCAACGGCGGACAACAATCCAGCGACGGTGCAAATCTCTTTCACAGTTTCCAAGAATTTGGTTTAACTCAAGGACAAACTGCCAATTTTATATCAAATCCTAATATCCGCAATATTTTAGGGCGAGTTGTCGGCGGCGATGCTTCGCTGATTAACGGATTAATTCAAATAACGGGCGGCAATTCCAATTTATTTTTAATGAATCCGGCGGGAATTGTTTTCGGTGCAAATGCCAGTTTGAACGTGCCTGCTGCTTTCACTGCTACTACTGCGACGGGCATCGGTTTTGGCAATAACTGGTTTAGTGCGGCTGGTACTAATAATTATACTCAATTAGTCGGAAATCCTAATACTTTTGCTTTTACAAATACACAACCGGGAGGAATTATCAATTTCGGCAATTTGGCTGTGGGACAAGGGCAAAATTTAACTTTATTGGGCGGCACGGTTTTGAGTACGGGACAACTTTCTGCACCGGGAGGAAATATTACTGTTGCGGCTGTACCGGGTGAAAGTTTAGTCAGAATTAGTCAACCGGGAAATTTGTTGAGTTTGGAGATTCAGCCGCAATCTGTCGCGGGGAGTTTGCCTCAAAATTGGGTGTTGCCAGTTGCATCTTTGCCGCAGTTGTTGACGGGTGGCGGGGGAAGTGCCACGGGGGTGACAGTCAACGCTGGAGGGCAAATAGAATTAACTGGTTCTGGTTTGCAGGTAGAGAATGGAGATGTCGCTGCTAAAGGAGTAACTGCGGAGACTGCAACGCTGTCAGCTAATCGCAATTTGACATTAGTTGAAAGTCAATTGCGTACAACGGGTGATTTGAATTTGCTGGCTGGCGATACTGTGCGGGTGCGCGATAGTGTGGCAAATCCGTTTGTGGCGAATGCTGGCGGAAATCTCTACATTCAGGGAAATCAAAGTATCGATCTTTTGGCGCTGAATCATCTTTCGCAAACGCCATTTGTCAGTGGCGGAAATCTGACTTTAGTGAGTGATGGCATGATATCTACAGATTCTCACTTTAGGAGCGGAAATAACACATCGATTGTTGATTTATCCGGTAAACCTGCGAATTTTATTAGTCTGTACGATCCTCCATTTATACAAGATGGTGATTATATTTCTGGGGGTTACACGGGTGCATCTATCAAGGTAGATACAACTTCTGGTACAGGAAATATTACTTTTAATGGAGATATCGTAATTACGAGTCCAGATGCAAATTTGGCTAATGCTTCTCCCGGTACAGATGAATTTATATTGGGAAGTTCGCGATCGGTAATTTTGCGATCGGGTGGTGACATTCAAGTAGTAGGAAAAATTGATACGTTTCCCGATCCGAATTTGTTCCCAAGAACTGGTCAAACTGGCCCTATAACTTTGCAAGCGGCAGGCAGCATTCAAACAGGAAACATTAACGCAGATAATTTTGGGGGCGATGCTGGTTCTATATCTTTGACTGCCGGAGGAAATATTTCAACAGGAGCACTTCGGGCTATAGCCACCGCTGTGAATGGCAAGGGCGGTGATATTACTGTTAATGCCGGTGGCAGCTTTACTCTTAGAGAAAGTATAGCTTCTTTCGCACCTAGCGGAGCGGGTGACATTACTCTCAAAGCAAAAAACGATATCACTTTAGACTGTACCTCCTCTAACAATTGTATAGAGAGTTTTGCAGGAGGAGTTCCTAATACAGTACCTACTGGTAGTAGTGGTAATGTTACCATCATCAGCGAACAGGGAGCTATTATTTTTCCTCCAAGCGGAGTACATATAACCACTGGAAATAGCGCTTTATCCAGCATTCCTGGTTCTGTAACGTTACAGGCAAAGGGTAACATTAACGTAGGTTATATAGGTGCAGATAGTCTAGATGAATCTACAGCAGATGGTGCAAATATTAATATTACAAGCGTAAACGGCAATATCCAGCTTGGCGACCTCACTAATACTTCAGACAGCGGTAAGAAGGGCGGCAATATTACTATCTCTACCAGTGGAAATATTATAACAGGTAACGTATTAAACTATGGTAAATTGCAAGGCGGGATTGTTAATTTTACTAGCACGAATGGCAGCATCACTACAGGAAAATTAAATGCCACCAGCTCTCAGGATTCAGGAAATGATACGATTTTTCTACCGGAAAATGGTGGGTCAATTACTTTGAGTGCCGATCGCAATATTACGACTGGCAATCTCACTGTAACGGCGAATCAAAACGGTGGCCCGATCGCACTTACGAGCACTGTCGGTTCCATAAATACCGGAACGATCGATGTCACGGGCGATCGCGCTGCTGGAAATATTACAATTCAAGCCAGCACCGGCATCACAACACCGACAACAGGAACCGCGATCGCAGGTGATTCTGCTAACGGCAACGGTAGCAATGTTACTTTATCTACTACCAGCGGTGACATTAATATAGGCGATGTATTAGTATCGGGAATACAGGGTGGAAATCTTAACTTTACTAATAGCAACGGCAATATTACTACAGGCCAGCTATTGACAAGTTATGACGGTTCATCTCCCGATCTTAAAACTAATATAGGCGGCAATGTTAATCTAAATGCTGGGGGAAATATTACTACCAGCGACATCCGGGCGATCGGCAATCAAGACGGCGGCTCAATCACGTTTAAAAGCGGCGGGGCGATCGACACTACGGCAGGAATCATCAATGCGATCGGCGGCAACAACGGCGGCAATATTTCCCTCGAAGCTGGAACCAACATCAGTACGGCAGGAATTGGTAGCGCTCTATTGTTAAGTGGCTTCAACGCCAATAGCGGCAATCTTCGCATTCAAAGCGGCGGTAATATCGACACAACAGCAGGCCCAATTATTACCGCTGCGGCAAATGGCAAGGGCGGAGATATCACCATAAATGCTGGCGGAACAGTTTCGACATCTGATATTAATTCCCGCACTTTCGCTCCCAGTATTACTGTGACTGGTGGCAATATTGATGTCAAGGCAAATGACTCTATTACTGCTAAGGGAAATATCGAAACCAACCGCAATAACATTACTTTTAACGCTCCGGTAACATTAGGTGATAACCTGTCGGTCAAAATTTTAGAGACTGGCGATATTACTTTTCAGTCTACTGTTGACGGGCCTTACAGTCTGACTGTTCAACCCGATGCCGGAAGTGTTGATTTTGGCGGTGCTGTGGGCAGTGTTACTCCCCTCAACAGCGTCAATATTCAAGATGATATCCCCGAAAGTTCCGCTGCAATTAACATTATTACTACGAATAATATTACCGCCCAAAATATCACCTCACCCGCCGGAATTTCTTTGTTTAGTGAGAACGGAGAAATCACAACTAAAAATCTTGATGCGACTTCCCCTAACAATGGCGGCAATATCGATCTGAATGCTGGAACTAATATTACTGCGGGCGATATCAATACCTCGTCTGCTGGTGATGGCGGCAGTATATTGCTCGACGCTACCGGAAGTATTACTGTTGGTAAAATTGACTCTTCGGCGCAGGGGAATGCAGGGAATGTCACGGCTTATAACCGCAGTGCTACGGGCGATATTACGGTGAGTCAAATTAACGCTCAAAGTAGTCTCGGCAAGGGGACGGGAGGCAATGTCGAGATTCTGATGGGAAGGTTTTTTCGATCGCTCAATTCCTTCACAGACAGCAACGGCATCAATGCTAGCATTTCTACGGCTGGAAGTCCTGGAGATAGCAGCGGCGGTACTATAATTATCCGCCACGGAGGCGCAGGATTAACGCCGTTTATTGTCGGTGATTCTGCCACAAATGGAACCGCGGGTGCAATTACTAGGGGAAATTCTAATCCTATTCAAACAATTTTGCCGGATAACTCCTATCTCTATACTCACAGACAGGATGTCGATCGCATTCAAATTATTTCCGTACCGCCGCCAATAGTTGCACCGACACCAGCAGCTACTCCAACACCCGCACCGGCACCAGCAGCTACTCCAACACCCGCACCGGCACCCGCAGCTACTCCCACGCCCGCACCGACACTCGCAGCTACTCCCACGCCCGCACCGACACTCGCAGCTACTCCCACGCCCGCACCCACAGTCGCAGCTACTCCAGCGCCTTCCCCAACACCGACTCCAGCGCCCGCAAGCACGCCCTCACGGCAACTCCCACCGCGTGTACCCGTCGCACCTTCGGCAACTCCCGAAAGCTCGATCGCACCTGCCCCAACTCCCGAAAGCTCGATCGCACCTTTCCCAATTCCCCAAATATTTATCGAACCTTCGGCAACACCCGAAACTTCGATCGCACCTTCGGCAACACCCGATCCGATACCTGATTTTGCGATCGACTTCCAACTACCTGAATTGCCCGGTTTATTCCTACTGCCACCCCGCGCGCGCCCCACACAGCCCTCAACGCCCACAACCCCAAACGCTGCTGCCCGCATAGCTTCGACACCTACCCTTCCCTCTGTTTCCCAAATCCTCTCCTCCCTCGCCACTCAACCTACGATCGCCCTTCAACCTTCAAACGCGCCAAATCCCGCGCCCCCAGCCCCTCTTGCCTCCGTAACCCAGCCTGTAGCTCAAATTCAGCCAGCACCTGCAAGTGCGATCGTACCCGCACCTACAAGTGCGATCGTACCCGCGCCCGCTGTCAGCCCAAGCCAAACTCCGCAACAGGAGTTAGCTTTTTTAATTGGCGATTTATTGGGAGCACAAACCTCGATCGACCAAAATGCTGAAACGGGAAATACCGAATTAGATTGGAAGCGTAACAATGAAACAATTATCTCCCTAGAACTTCCTTACTCCCCGTCAGTTAACACGATTGCGGGAGCCGAAGCAAATAACCTAATTTCCACACAGACATCTACTGACAATTTAACTGTTTCAGTCGCAGAAACTCCGCCGGAAATAATTGTGCAAACTCCTAGTTTACCGATTGCTAATTCTGAACCCTTTGATGTCAATCTTTCTGATCTTTGGGAGAGAATAGCTGCAATAAATACAGCGCCAGTTCAAGATTCACCGAGTATTACTCCAGCGCCCGCACCAATTCCCGCACCAACTCCAGCGCCGCCACCAACTCCAATTCCCGCAACAATTCCAGCACCCGCCCCAACTCCCGAACCAACTCCAGCACCCGTAGCAACTCCGATCGCAGAAAATCCCCCACCCGCAGATATCCCAAATCTCTTTCCCTCACCAATTAGCAGGTTGCTCGTAGAACAAACTTTAGAACAAGGCAATGCTAACGATGCTGTTGCTTTAATTGACCAACTCTTTGAACAAGACTACGAAAATTATTATGGGGAAAATTTCACGGATAAAAAAATCAACGTTCAATATCTAAGAGAAACTCTCAAAACAATTAAGGAAGAAACCGGGAAGCAAGCTGTAATTGTTTACGTTGTGGCAGGTATCCGAGACTTGTGGCTAATTTTAGTAGTTCCAGATGGCCCTCCAATTATCAAAAAAGTCGCCCTTGCCACAATAATAGAATTAAAGAAAAATGTGAAATATTTGCAGGAATATTTAGGGAATCCTTGGGGTTCGCAAGATACAAGATATTTGCCAAGCGCCCAGGAACTTTACAAATGGTTAGTTGCACCGATTTCTCAAAATTTAGAATCATTAAATATCGACACTCTCATTTTTGCATTTGATGCCGGTTTGCGCCAATTGCCCATAGCAGCTTTACACGATGGCAACCAATTTTTAATAGAAAAATACAGTCTAGGTTCAATTCCCAGCATCAGCTTGACTAACACCAATTATCAAAGTTTGCTGAATGCCGAAGTTTTAGCAATGGGTGCTTCAGAGTTTCCACACACCAAGAAAGAGCGTTTGCCAGCAGTGCCGATCGAATTATCTGCGATCGCCGGGAGGAGAACAGAAACGCAAAATCCAGCAGGATTTCCCTTGTGGCAAGGTCGCTCTTTTCTCAATCAAGAATTTACCCTGCAAAACCTGAGAAAACAGCGAGAACAACAGGAATTTGGAATCGTTCACTTAGCTACTCACGCCAGTTTTCCTCAAGGCGAAAATGGAAAAAAAGAAGCTGAGATTGATTTGTGGGACAGCTCTTTGGCGCTAGATGAATTTAGGTTGGCGAAGTGGTACGATCGCCGACAAGTAGAATTATTAGTGCTGAGTGCGTGCGAAACTGCGATCGGGGACAATACAGCAGAAATGGGATTTGCTGGACTGGCCGTCCGCAGTGGTGTAAAATCAGCGCTAGCGAGTTTGTGGAAAGTTAATGATATCGGCACTTTGGCGTTGATGACCGAGTTTTACGGCAATTTGCGATCGGAAAACATTAAAGCTGAAGCGCTCAGAAAAGCTCAACTGGCAATGATCCACAAACAAATTTTAATTAAAAACGGTCAATTGCGGGGGACTGAAGGCGCGATCGACCTTACCCAATCGGCGCAAGTACCAAATGCAGATTTCTCACACCCGACGTTTTGGGCCGGATTCACAATAATTGGCAGTCCCTGGTAATAGGCGATATCTGTAGGGAAACGGCACAGCGCCGTGTCGGGTGCGATATCTGTAGGGAAGCACTACGCCGTGTCCGGCGTCCAGAGTATCCCTGACAATTCCCGCATCCAGGATACCCGCCACGTGATTCATCCGTCCAGAAATAAAAAACCTGTACCCGATGAAACTTGCCGAACGTATTTATCTCGCGCAAGTCAATTCTAAAATCTAAAATCTAAAATCTAAAATCTAAAATCGATTGACTACTATCTTTTTATGTCATAAATTGGCTATGAATAGCAAAACTCAACACTAGCGGGGCAAAACCTGTGGGCAAGTTTGATAAAATATTCAATTCAGAAGACCAATCCGAAGCAAGCTTGACTTTAGAAGAATCCGTAGCAGCGGTAGCACTTGTGGCAGCGGAGGCAAATTCCCCTGATACGGATGCTGATATCTTAGAAAGCATACTTTGGGAATCAGAAATATTTGCTGAATACTCGGAAGATGATATGTCAGCAATGTTTCAAAGACTCGCCGGTATTGTTGCCCAAGACGGTTTAGGAGCATTATTTAATACTGCTTGGCAATCCATGCCCGATGAGTTAGTATTGGATACTTTTGCCATAACCGCAGCAATGTTTGTCGCAGATGGCGAAATAGCTCAGAAGCACCAGGCTTTTCTTCAGGAATTCCAGCAAGCATTAGGTGTGGAAGACGAGGAAGCTGCAGAAATTATTGAGGATGTAATTGCTGCTTACTCGGAAGTAGAGGGCGAAGAGTCTGATTTCGATGCGGCATGGTACGTATCTCCTGAAGGCAATTTTAGCGTTCCCATTCCCGTTGATGAGGAACGAGGCGGTAAAATTGATGAGCAAGAAAGCTGTGTCGCATTTTCTGACGACTTTGGCGTTTTGCTGAAAATTGATTATTTCCCTGTTGCGGGTGAAGTGGAAGAAACAATCGAGTCGGTTGGCGAGGAAGGTTATCTCAAGTCTTTTCTCGACAATTTTGTTTCTCAGGCAATTCTTGCTAATGTTGCCAATTCTAAGTTACTCCACGCAGAATATTTAGAAGATGAAGAAGCTTATTTCGTGGTTTTAGATTTGCCTGGGGGTGCAACTATCAGGGTGCAAGAAAACGATCGCCCTCTGACTCGGTTGGATGCTTACCGGGGACTTATGGCTTTTATTGCTGACGATTTTTGCTACACGGTAAGCTGTCAGCGAATTTATCAGGAGGGGGATGAATTGGGTTCCCTGGAGTCTGAAGTTGAGGGAATTATGAACAAGATTTTTGAGTTTATTGAGACAATCGAATTCGGGCCGATCGAATAAAGAGGACTTATACCTTTTTCGATTAAAGAATTGGGACTGGTGCGATCGATTGACCGTAAGAACCCGGCCGGGGCGGGTTTTTGAGATTGTCAATTATTGGCGGGTATTGTTGGTGAACCCGCCCCTACCATATTAATGGTAATTGATAGGACATGATATTACAGGTTTTTTTGCAATAAAATAGTGCGATCGACAACAGGGTTTTTTGACCGATTCTCGATCGCACTTCCAGATACATTCAGTCAACCACAGTCGAGAGGCAGCAGCAATTAGCCACCATTTTCGACTAATTAGTAGTCTGAGCTTCCACCAATCTTTGCTTGAGTTCTTCCAGAGCACTCGCCCAGCGCGGATCTGGCTGCACCGAGCCGGAATCAGCGCTCGACACCGTTGTTGCTGACTGATTGCGGCGAGACTTGTTGTTGTCACCCCGACGGCGATTGCTTTTGCTGGAGGCGCCTCCACCTTGGCTAGGGGGAGCTGACGAGCGCTGCTGTTGCTGGGGCGCAGGCACAGGCATTGGAACAGACGCCGATGCCGACACCAACTGTGGTGACTGGGGCGACTGCTGCTGATCGTCTTCGCCCTTCTCAGATTTACCCTTAGAGCGGGGTAATGCCTTCTCTATTTTCAGCGGGTTTTCTTTGAACATCAAGCCATTGTATTTCTCAATAACTTGGTCGGCTTGTTCGTCGGTTAGCACCGTCACAAAACCAAATCCTCGGCATTTTCCAGTTTTGCGGTCTGTAATTACCTTGGTGGTAACAGATTCGCCCTCCGGTGCAAAAACTTCTTGCAATTCTTGGCGATCGAGTTCCTTGGGTAGATTGCCAACATAAAGACGAATAGACATGAAAAATTCCTCCCGACTTGGATTTTAATTAATTTGCTCGAACAGAATTACCTGAAGTCAACTGAATATTGACTTCAGGCAAACACCACATAACCGGAGAATTGGCGCATTCCTCCCACCAACCTTGACAGCTCCCCCCACCTTTTAGAACAAAAAGATGATTTACTCTGATAAGGCCGGAACTTAACCGCCGATGCAGAGAGCTTTTAAATCTCAGGTTGTTGTGTAAACTTTTAGTCATCACTCAAATGTTTAGGCTATTGGCTATTCTGTATTACTTGCTTCCGGTTTTGATTCAGAATGTTTATAGCCAGCGCCGTCTAGAAATTTATGTCCAAGGATGTCAATTGTAAGCGATCGGAATGCCAGTATTCAGTTTAATACAGTGATGGATAAAATGGCTAACATTTTTTCAGCCAGTAATCTTACCTCGTTCCTAATCTCGCTCCTAATGCTGAGAACTACTCATTTACCCACTATCCCTTAAATCCGGCCCGGCAGAGTCCGAGCATTCTTTAAAGGTATCACAGCCTTGGTAACAGAGCTAGTTATTTAGGAAGATTTCAGTCTGTATTTAACGGAAACCACATCTGAATCACTTTTGAGAATTCATCCCGCACAGCAAAAATAGCGATCGAAAAAAAACAGCCGACAAGCGGCTGGCTGTACTTGCTGTGTTGGGATGTTGACAATTTTTACGCAATGCCTTAAGGGATTTTAGCCAACTGAAGTTATCGCGCTGTTTGATTCAATCCAATTTATGTAAACTAATGTAACAGACCGCTGGCAAAAAAGCAACTTTTCTTTACGAAGGAAGTTCGGCAACGAGCAATGTACGGGATGTAACGGATGTAACGGATGTAACGGATAGACTGTAGGGTGCGTAGGGAGCAACTCCAGAATCCGATCGCCCATCCCCTGTTTAACTCAAAACTCATCTGGGGCTGCGCGTTGTGCGCGATCGAGTGCGGCAATCTGATAACTATTCCTCATACCTGTAAAAAATGCAATTGTAGGCAACCTCGAAACCCTTATGCAGTAAGTCATTTCCCATTCTTCAATCTAAAATCCAAAATCTAAAATCCAAAATCGTCTCACCTTGGCCCCTGGATAATAATGTATGCGCCCCAAAAAGCAGCAGCAAAGGCCAAAATCGCAGACCAAATCGGATGTCCGCTGTCACTAACCCTCCCTCCTTGACTGCGGAGACTTTCAAGGTCGATCGCCACAGTAGCACCCCGGCGCAGCCAACCAGTCGCCACCACAGATGTTCCGATCAAATCGCTAGGGCGAGTAGTCTCTTTGAACAAAAATGGCCACAAAGAGCCAATGTAGCCAAACCTCGAAACATAGTGCAACCTCACCAAACCCGTCGCCGTTTGCAAAATCAAATCTTGTCCCAGCCAATTACTCATACCCGATCGACCCAAAAGTTGCCCTTCCAGCCGCACCGGTTCAGCATCCAGCGGCAAACTATCGGGATTTGACAAAATTTCCGGCAAACTCGGCGAAGCGGTTTCTCGCGGTATAATATCCGGGAAGAAATAATTGATCCGCATCAAAGTACCGATGCTAAATCCGATCGGCAAACAGCCCCAAATAATCGATCGATCGCCCCAAAGCCAATCCAACTGCCAAATACTCGTCCTCGAAAAAATCCCCCCAATCAGCCAAAGCACCCCGACTATCGCCAAACTCATCGGAATTCCAAAAAACGGCGCACCCTGTAAAAATAGTTTTGAATCTTTAAATTCGACTATTGACTTAAACAGAGACAATTTTCCTTTCCTGGGTTGTTCTTGCACTCCCGCGTCTACCAAATCTAACTCTGTCTCCAGTTGCCAGAATTGAGCATAAAGAGCCAACAGCTTCAAACGCTCTCCCAGCAAAGGATGCGCGCGGTTAACCGTCAACCAATTGCGCTCCCGATTGCTGACATCCCACAGCAAAATCTGTTCTAGCGGCGCGTGTAATGCAGCAGAACCAAGGGTTACAGCTTGTCCAACGCCTACAGGTAACAATAGATCGAAACTTTCCAGGAAAAAGCTAGTTTGTTTTTGCTGTTCGATATTATCAGCAATGCCGATCGCAATTTTAGCCACTGCCCGCGTCAAACCGTTAGGATTGCCCGTAATTTCCGCAGCAGTGCGATCGCTAAAATACACTCTGCGGCGCGACAGCCACAACATCGGCCAGCGCAACAACTTATAAATCCCGTAACTCGTAGCAGAAATTGCAGCGGCCACAAATTTAACAGCAGAACGCAAAAACTCGATCGTCATTAAATCACACAACCGCTCTTGCCAGTGCGCCACCTGCCAATAAATCAAGTAAGGAATCTGAATCACCAGCAGCGCCAGCGACATCGGCGCAAAATCCCAGTGAGAGATATGGGCCAACTCCCGCGCGAAAATCGTGGCAATTTCATCATCCGTCAATTGTTCCAACAGCCCGCGACTCACAGCAATCCGAGCAAAACGGGGCAAACCGCCGTAACTGAAAGCTACAGGAACATTCAGCGGCAAGAGTTTCAACACCGGCACCGGCATATTTTGCTTGGTACAATAACTTCGCAGTACCCGACTAGCTTCCTTGCTGTGCTTGGATAAAACTGACCCGCGCAGGGTTTCGATGCCGCAAAACAGTTTTAGCAGCGAGTCTATCAGCCAGGGAGACGAGGCCAAAAGCAATCCAAAAACCATCTGAACAAACGGAGTTGGATCGCGGTAAAAAAGCTGAATCGGCGCGAAAATAGGCAGTCTAGTGAATATGTAAAGCTGAACCAACAGAGAATTAGTGTTTGTCAGCAGGAATTGCAGGATAAACCGGGCTAGGAAAAATAGGGCGATCGCACTTGCAACGGCTTGTATCCGAAACTCCAGCAACTTCAGCGGTTTGAGCGGGCGCGGGCTTTTGGCGCGCCCGGTGTCGCGCCAAGTGAGTTGGTAAGTGGTAATATCTGGGCTGGCGACTCCGGGAATATCTGTTGGGGAAGCGGAACTATTTTCGCCGCTAATTTCTGCGGTTTCGGGTGCGGTTTCGGTCGAGTTTTCCGGTTCAGAAGTCTGGCTTGTGGGGGGTGGAGGTGGCGGGGAAATCGGTTGCGATTTGGCGTTCCCAGGCTCTACAGCAGGCTCTAAAGGTAAAAATCCTGTTTTTTTGTCTACGGTAGGTCGTAGCGAAGCGGGGCGTAAGCCATCGCCCCCAATCGATTGTTTCGGCGATTTTGTTCCGGCATCAAAGGCGACAAAGCCTGTTTCGGGGGGAGTTTCTGCGGATTTTGGTTTATTTTCCGGTGGTTTTGGGGGGGGAGGGGGGGTTAATTCTTTTAAAGCGCGATCGGCCCAAGTTTTGACTTGAGGGTTGGGACTTTTGGCGAGGGAAGAGCACAGGGCGATCGCCTTTTTCAGATTACCGGTTGCTTTGTACGCACCCACTAACCCCATCTGCGCGCGGATTCCCGACGGCTGATTAGCTGCGGTTTGGGTAACGGATTCTAAAAGGGCGATCGCCCGATCGTAATCCCGCGCTTTCAAAGCAGCTAACCCAGCCTCTAGAGACTGTTTTGCAGATGAACCCGATTGATTTGAATTAGGTGGAGATACCATTACAGTGCTGGCGATCGCGTCCTTTCTAAGATAGCTTGGGTGGTCGATCGATAACTGTTCTAACACAGCTCTATTTTGCTGTCATTAGTTGCAACTTTTGCCGCCAGGTACTTAAATAATTTCACTAAAATTATTTGTTTCTGAGATATTGCGCGATCGCCACGATCCGACAGGGGTTTAAACCCCTGCCTCAAAGCTAAAGTCCTCTACAAGAGGACTGAAGAATTATGCCAATTTGTGGTTAAATACTTCCTTGCTCTTTTAGTCTCGCGTTGCGCGGACTTTGTTTGACAAGAAGCGATTTCAATCGCCAGGTTTTAATCTCTATTTTTTGATGCTAAAATTGAAAACAGTAGCTAAAGGAAAAATGCCATGTCAGACCAAGACATCGCTAAGATCATTACGATCGAACCGGGTAAGCGAGGTGGTCAACCTTGTATTCGAGGTATGAGAATTACGGTTTATGACGTGTTGGAATATCTCGCTTCTGGGATGACTTATCAAGAAATCCTAGAGGATTTTCCCTATCTCACGCAACAGGATATTTTAGCTTGCTTGAGTTTCGCAGCTAAACGAGAGCAGTTTATGTTAGTTGTTGGGTGATGAAACTACTAAAGAAACCGGGTTTTTGGCTGAATCTACGAATCACAACGAAATATTCAAGGGAAAAACCCGGTTTCTGGCTACCCGTGCGTCAGCCCTAAATTTGCTAAAATACACCCAGAAAATATCAAAATATAAATATGAACGAATCCCAAATACCCCAAATTCCTTGGCTGCCATTAAGCCGAGAAGCGCACAAACTATCAGTTACCGACAGATTAGCTCTAGTCAACGCGATTGTTGAGTCCATCAGACAGGAACTCCGACCCCGCCAACCTCTGCTAGATGATTTTGTGGAACCCATGACGGGGCTAGCAAAAACTGATACACCACCCGCAACAGATGACGAATTTGAAATTAGATTGCGGCCCGATCGCAAAGGTGCGGCGAAGCGACTCAGAGGGCTAGCAAAAACCGATACGCCACCTCCAACAGATGCCGAAGTTGCACTCATGTTAGAAGAGCGTTTGGTGGAGAAATACCTAAAATGAAGGTATTAATAGACACCAACATTATCCTCGATAGTTTGCTAGAACGAGAACCGTTTGTAGAAGATGCTGATGCTTTATTTGAGGCGATCGAAAATGAGCAAATTGAGGGATATGTAACGGCAACAACCTTAACAAATATCTTCTACATTGTCCGAAGGCAAACTCGCAGCCTCGATCACGCTAGGCAAGCTATTGCTGAAACACTAGCATTAATGAAAGTATCTGCCGTCGATCGCCACGTTTGGGAAATAGCATTTGCATCTAATTTAACCGATTTTGAAGATGCCGTGCAGTTAGCTTGTGCGCTGTCAGATAACTTGGAGGCGATCGTCACCCGCGATGCAGGAGATTTCGCCGGTGCTACTTTACCAATTTTATCACCTAAAGAGTTATTAAAACGTTTGGGGGATAAGATTAACAGGACTGACACACTCCGACAAAGAAACCCGGTTTTTGGCCGAATCTACGAATCAAAACCAAGAATTATCGAAAAAACCCGGTTTCTGGCCACCCGCGCGTCAGCCTTCAAAGAAACCGGGTTTTTGGCCGAATCTACGAATCAAAACCAAGAATTATCGAAAAAACCCGGTTTCTGGCCACCCGCGCGTCAGCCT
>NZ_JAUBOR010000048.1:0-8419 GCF_036700305.1 Microcoleus sp. Z1_A1 | reverse complement strand
TCAAAGAAACCCGGTTTTTGGTCGAATCTACGAATCAAAACCAAGAATTATCGAAAAAACCCGGTTTTTAGCCCCGTGTGTCAGCTCTGAAAATGACTTAACCTAACCCGGAATCAACCAATTATCCCCCTCACTCCTCGCTAACAGCCAAACCCGAAACCACAGGGGCGATCGCATTTAACTTCAACACAGGATGCTCCCCTTCCACCTGGCGGCAATTCCACTCATTTCTAAACAGCAAAACCGGCCTTCCCCAAGTATCTTTTACCGTCACCGTATTAAACAGCCGCCCAACTTTTTCCAGCGCCTCCCAACCGCCGTCAACCCAACGAGCTACACTGTAAGGCAACATATCGATCGTCGTTTCCACATTATATTCCGACTGCATTCTGAACTGCACAACTTCAAATTGCAACTGTCCGACAGCCGCCAAAATTGGCTCGCGTTTCGACTCATCAACCGAGTACATAATTTGCACTGCGCCTTCTTCCTGCAACTCCGAAACGCCTTTGCGGAACTGCTTAAACTTAGAAGGATTGGGATTTCTCAAAAAAGCAAAAAGTTCGGGAGAAAAACAGGGTATCCCTTCATATTCCAGTTTTTGGCCGGTGTAAATAGTATCGCCGATCGCAAATACTCCCGGATTGTTCAAACCGATCACATCGCCCGGATAAGCAACCTCGATCGACTCCCGATCCTGAGCAAATAACTTTTGAGGCCTTGACAAACGCACCGTTTTACCACTGCGAGCGTGAGTCACGTTCATGTCCTTTTCAAACTTGCCCGTACAAACCCGAATAAACGCCACCCGATCGCGGTGTCTTGGGTCCATATTCGCTTGCAACTTAAACACAAACCCGGTAAAATCTTCATAAGTTGGCGGCAAATCTCCGGCGCTGCTCTTGCGGGCGATCGGCTTCATAGCGTAATCTAAAAACGCATCTAAAAACAGTTCGACCCCAAAATTGCTCATGGCGCTGCCAAAGAAAACAGGCGTCATTTTGCCAGCCCGAACTAAATCTAAATCGAGTTCAGTTCCCAACTCATCCAGCAGTTCTAACTCTTCTTTGAGCTGATAGTAAAGGTCTTGTTCCAACAAATCTTCAATGCGCGGATCGCCCAATTCGATGACGGTATCAACAGCAGCGCGAGAACCGTGTTTAGTCCGCTCGAATAAGTGAATTTTGCGCGCCCTGCGATCGAAAACACCTTTAAAGCGATCGCCCGTACCTATGGGCCAATTTACCGGATAAGTCTGCAACCCCAATTCCTTCTCAATTTCGTCCAACAAATCCAAAGGTTCTCTGCTAGGGCGATCGAGCTTATTAAAGAAAGTAAAAATAGGCAAACTTCGCAGCTTACAAACTTCAAATAACTTCCGAGTTTGCGGTTCCAAACCCTTAGCAGCATCCTCAAGCATCACCGCATTGTCAGCCGCCGCCAGAGTTCGATAAGTATCTTCGCTAAAATCTTGGTGTCCCGGAGTATCTAGCAGATTAATGTGATATTTTTTATACTCAAACTGCAAAACAGTAGAAGTAATAGAAATTCCCCGCTGCTGTTCCATCGCCATCCAGTCAGACGTAGCGTGTCGCTGAGCCCGCCGCGCTTTCACAGAACCTGCTTCGTGAATTGCACCTCCGTACAGCAGCAGCTTTTCTGTCAAAGTAGTTTTTCCCGCGTCAGGGTGCGAGATAATAGCAAAGTTGCGCCGGCGCTCAACAGCAGTTAGCAGTTCAGTTTCGAGTTCTGTTGTCATCAAAAAAAATCCGTAAGTGGGAACTCAGTCCCTTTAGGGCTGAGAGGGAAACGGCTCGGCGGTTTCAACCGCCGTGAATCTTTCCATTACACGGGGATTGCTTAATTCGGTGTACTTTTGTAATGTACTTTCAGTGGGACAATTACCACCTCAAACCTCGCAACCCGCTCACGCATAATGTTTGCTCTTTCGAGCCTCCCTTTCGGGGTAATGTTCGCCTCGCCAAGGTTATAAGAGCTTGTTAGGCTTGCAACACTGTTTCAGTGACCTTAAAACTGTTTAATTGCAAGCGACAGAGCAGGGAACTGGCGTCGCATTCGCCTGGTGTCGTGACTCAAATAACGTAGTCAATTAAGACTTAGGCTGGTCAGTACAGCTTGCTTGATTACTCTTACAAGCTCAGTCCCTTTAGGGCTGGGTTACTGACCACAATTTGGTAGGGGAATCATCACCCGATCGCCATTATAGCCTGTGCTACAGTTGCTATTAAAGGTAAAATTATCAATAAAGTCAAGGAAAAGTAATATGTACGACTCTGACAAGCGGAAGCTGCTATCACTGGTGTGCCACGGGGCGATTTTTTTCAGCACGTTACTGTTCTCGATCGGAGCGCCGATCGCTGTATTGTTAGTATCAGATGACCCCGTTGTCAAAGAAAACGCCACAGAAGCGATCAATTTTCACCTTAATGTATGGCTGTACAGCGCCGTAATTGTGGCGTTAACTGTCGTCACTTTCGGTCTTGCTGGCTTTATCCTAGTGCCCCTAGGTTATCTGCTACACTGGGGACTGACAATAATGGCTATCCTCCACGTTTTGCAAACTCCTAACCAACCTTACCGCTACCCTTTTATTTTCCGAATAGTTTAGACAGAAAATCGCGCTTCACCATCGATTTCAATAACCCGATTTCTTTAAGCAGAAACCGGGTTTTTAATTGTTTTATAACTCACATTCGCTCCCCCAAACTGGCAAATACACTGCTTAATATTATGTCCCGTCGATTACCCCTAATACCGTAGGGGCGGGTGCACGAAAAATATATTCCAATAATTGACAATCTCAAAAACCCGCCCTTTTAATCGCTCGATCGGACATGATATAAGTGATAAAGAGGGTTGATGATCGGAGACAAGATTCAGTAAAAAAACTTAAAAATTTGTGAAGCTAAGCATCATCTAGTTGGAATTCCAGAAAATTGACCTAACATCATGAGTGAAATCTTGTTAATCCATAAAAAATCAAAAATCAGAGTACAATCAACTATTAATTATGGTGTTTTCGCCCTGTTGCAGGGCTGCTGTGAACGCTAAGTTGAGCTTCCATTGATGCCGTTTCCCACACTATGCTACCGCCTTTGGGTTATTTCGCGGAGTTAGGGCGGATGTTCGATCGCTCGGAACCATCATGTTTGCTTTAGCTGTGCTATTTTTGCATCTGGCGATCGTTCTATTGAAATTTTCCACAAATTCTATCTCTAGCAGGTGTCTTAAAACTTAGGATCGCGAATTAAATAACTTACAATTTTAATTGTTATTGTGGGATGGGCTCTTATAGCCCGTCCTTTTTGGATGGGCTCTTATAGCCCATCCCACAATCTTGTGGAAGTTATTTAATTCTCATTCCTTAATACAATATTTTTCCAATAAAAATCCCGCTCTTGTGGAACGGGAAAGCCATCAGGGTGCATCTATATGTATGTCACTATAACTCATAGGGGGTATAACCCCTCGTAGCTTTATCGAATCTTTACAATCACAAAATTTTTGTAAAGATTGAGGTTTTCATTTGACTGATCAGCCGTTTTATGAAATTTAAAGGGAAAATGCTGACATTTATAAAATCCAGTGAGTTTGCAAGGACAATTGCGATTAAACCAGGATCGCGCTGTTTCTTCACCTTAATTATCAAAATATCAATAATGTACGATCGCCTGGTTAGCCTGTTTGGGATTGAAAACTAAAAATTCAGTAGAGTGCGTCAGCAATTAGCTAATCAATTATAGAAAAAATAACGCGCTGCTGACGCACCTTACTAAGTTTGAGGATAACGTTGTGCTAAGAAAGAGATAGCAGCAGCCCGATCGCCCAAATCGCCATCCAACTTCGCCGCCAACAAATCATCCAACATTCGTTTAAACCCAGGCCCCGGCTTATAACCCAAAGCCTTCAAATCGTTGCCATTCAAAGGCGGCTCAACATTCGTCCATTTGGTGAGATATTCCCAAATTTGGCGGCGTGCACTTCGCGGACTTTGTAGGGCGATCGCAATTAACACCGGCAACTCATAATTTTTCAACAGCAGCACCAATTGACTCGGCAACTCGCACTTAGGCAAATTCTCTGCTAACTGATTCTTTCCGGCTTCCAACACTTCCAACCGCTTAATACTGTCAGCAGGTAACTGAAGATTTGCAGCCACCTTGCCGCGATATTCCGGTGCTACATAAGCTATCAAAACTTCCAGCCGCATCTGCCAATCGGGAATATTGATAATTGGGAATTGGGAATTGGGAATTGGGGATTGAGCCTTGAGAATAGTTGCTTTTTCTTTTTCTTCCTTCTTCCCTATTCCCTCTTCCTTATTCCCTCTGACTCGTGACTCACCCTCAATCATTAATCCGTGTATCCGTGTCAAAATCCGTGTCGTGCCTTCCTTCTTCCTTCCTTGCAAACACCGATCGAGCAAACGCAGTTGCCGCCACAACTCCCGATCCAACTCCAAAGTAGGATGAATACAGCGCAAAGCCTGCAAATCTCCCAGCATTTGCAAAGCAACTTTCCAGTAATGAGCTTGCAAAATGTATTTCAATTCGCTTTTGAGTCGAGTTTCCAAAGCCGGAGCTCGGCCATTTTCCCCCTGAATTCGGTAATAAATCCCGCTAGCCAAAGCGTTGCGGATGTATCCTTCCGTCTGCGGCTCAATTTCAAACCCCAACCGCACCGCAAATCGCACAGCGCGATAAATTCGCGTCGGATCTTCGATAAAACTATTGGCGTGCAAAACTCGAATTTGCTTCGATTCCAAATCCAGCAAACCGCAGAAAAAATCTAACAATTCGCCGCTGCGAGGAACACCCAACCGCACAGCCAGCGCATTAATTGTAAAATCCCTGCGGTACAAATCTTGGCGAATCGAACTCGCTTCAACTTCAGGATTTGCCGCCGGATAAGGGTAAAATTCAGTGCGAGCCGTAGCGATATCCACCCACAGCGAGCCGAAAGCAGAGTCTTTGTGCCACAAAAGCGCGGCGGTTTGAAATTGACCGTGAACGTCCAAACGCGATTCAGGGTAAAGTTTTTGCAGCGATGAAGCTAACTCGACACCAGCACCGGAATCGTCGGAACCGCACTTTCCATCCACAACCAAATCGATATCTGTTAGCGCCAGTGTATCATCCGTGGCTAAGAGTAAATCCCGGACTGCTCCACCCACAATATAAAGTTGCCAGCCGCGATTTTGGGCAATATTGGCGGCGATCGACAATAATTGCCATAATTCGGGACTGATGCGCGATCGCAACAACTGCTCAACCGATTCGGACACGGCACAATAAGAGAATTCTGCATTACTTCCCCTGTCTCGCGCTTTTTGCTGGTGCAATTCCCGCAACACATCAGTGCGAGTCACAATTCCCACCAGTTGACCGTTTTCCAATACTGGCAAGCGCCCGATATCGTATGTCACCATTAAAGATTCAATTTCCGGCAGCAAGGTATCTGGGGCGATCGTTTTTAACTGCGGACTCATGTAACCCTTGACGGGGGCGTGGCTGAAACCGTGGTGCAGGGCAATGTCAATGTCGCGGCGCGAGATAATGCCAGCCAGTCGATCGCCCGCATCGACCACAGAAAGCCCTGAATGTCCGTAACGTAGGAGTATACGGTGAGCTTCCCCCACCGAGGTTTCCGGGCGAATACTCCGCACTGGAGACGACATTAACTCGCGCGCTGTCGGAGGGTGGGGAATTTGAGCTTTCAGTTCGTCAGCTAACTGATTTAAAGTCAGCAGGGGGTCAACATCGCGGGTAGCGAGGGAAGCGGCGCGGGCGTGGCCTCCGCCGCCGAAGGGTTTGAACAATTCGCTGAGGTTTGTGCCTTCGATGCGCGATCGACCGATAATAGTTAATCGATTGGAAACTGGCGATTCTGGAGCGATGTTGCGGTTGTTTTCGTTGTCGCTAAATTTATAAACATTACCTAACAGCAGAGCATCGGTTTCCGTTAAATCGAGCAAGCGAGAAGCCAGCGAAGAAAGTCCCGGAACATAAGCTTCAGTAGACAGCAGCACCCAGGCTACGCTGTAACCGTGCAAAGTTTCCGATCGCAAATTCTTGAGCGCTTCTCTCAGCAAATCTTGCAATTGAGGAGACAAAGCGGGTTCTACATATTCAGCTATTACCCCCAAACTCGCTCCCTGTTCCATCAACCAGGCCAAAGCTATGGCATCTCGCGCAGTTGCGCCCTCAAAGGTGAGGGAACCTGTATCGACGTGGATGCCGAGGGCCATTACTGTTGCTTCCGAAGGCAGAAGGCGGAAGGGTATGTCGCTGTTTTCTGCTTGATTTTTGAGCTTTTCAACAATTAATGTTGTGCTGGCTCCGACTGCTTCGATCTGCGTAACAGTAGCGGGGATGTCTGAATGCGCTTCTAGGTGGTGGTCGAAAATAGCAATTTCCCTTACTTGTGGCAAATCCAGCCACTCGGCGGCTTTTCCCAAACGATCGCGCCCGGAGGCATCCACTATAGTAATCGATCGAATTTGTTGCGGATTGACCGATCGGCGTTCAATCAGTGGGTACTCGTCGCGGTGTAGCGCCAAAAAGTCCCGCACCGTCGGATGACACCCGCCCGTCAATACGATCCTGCTACCGGGGCGCAGCACGCAAAGTCCCACCGCCGCCCCCAAGGCGTCAAAATCTGCTGTTGTGTGGCACAAAACTAAGTCCATAGCCGAAAATCCCGCATCTCTAACTCAAACAGTAGCAATTTCTCGCCCTCTGAAACCGGATGTGTCGATCGGGCTTTAAGTTAACCTTTCCAGTTTTCTGTGCTGTAACGAACAATGATAAAATTGATAAAAATCTTAAGAGCCGCTGACGCCTGTTCGCGCAACGCCCGAATTTGCCTGGGTTCTTTCGTATCAATCAACCGACAATTTCTCGATCGACTATCGGGAAACTGTCAAAAACTAGAATTTGGAAGATTTTTTTCGGTTCTGGGAAACTATTTCCGCTCAACGCACGGTTATATCGAAAGGAGAAAAGATGTTATCAATTCTGTTTCAAGTCGTTTTACTGGGTCTGGTACTGCTGTCTTTTGTGATGGTCGTTGGCGTGCCAGTTGCTTATGCCTCTCCCCAAAACTGGAATCAGTCTAAATCCCTGATTTATGTCGGATCGGGTCTGTGGTTTTTGCTGGTTATTGCAGTGGGTGTATTGAACTTTTTAGTCGTTTAATTTCACCCAAGTCTATCGGATAAAGAAGGTAAAAGATAGAAGGATGAAGGCATTCACCAGCGATTAAAAGGCATTCGGCAGAAGCTAGGCATTTTCCAGACCGCGCGATTCTGTATGTTTTTGCACTTGAGATTCAGATGAGATGCTGCTGCTTTCTGACTTTTGCCTTCTCACAAACAAAACTCTAAAACCTAAAATCTAAAATCTAAAGTAGAACACTATGACTGTTTTCGAGGGAACTTTTACTCACACCGAATCTTTGCGATTTGCGATTGTCATCGGTCGTTTTAACGATTTGGTGGTTAACAAACTTTTGGAGGGATGTCAAGATTGTTTGAAACGCCACGGGGTTGATATTAATCCTCATGGATCTCAGGTGGACTTTTTTTGGGTTCCGGGAAGTTTTGAGATTCCTTTGGTGGCGCGCCAAGCGGCTCTTTCTCACCGCTACGATGCGGTAATTTGTCTGGGTGCGGTAATTCGGGGCCAAACTCCTCATTTCGATTTTGTGGCTGGTGAGGTTGCTAAGGGAATTGCTGCGGCTGCTTTTCAGACAGGGGTGCCGGTGATTTTTGGGGTGGTGACGACTGACACGATGCAGCAAGCTTTGGAAAGGGCTGGAATTAAAAGCAATTTGGGCTGGAATTATGCGATGAGTGCTTTGGAAATGGGTACTTTGATGCGCCAAGTTAAGGGTTTGGGAACACACTCTTACGATCATCGATTAACTACTGGATCTGCTGCTCAAGTGCTTTCGGGTGAAGCAAATCTGGCGATCGCCCCCGATGTATCGTCGGATCAAATCCCCTCGTAAGTTCGGCTAGCAATATTTTTAAGCTAAAAAGCATCAAGATTTGCATCGGGAAAAATCTTAAGACTCTTGTGGGGTGGTGATTATACCCGCCCCCAAGGTAAAAATTCCACTCTGGGCCGATCGACAAATTAGACCAATATCTTGCCCATTGGAAATGGGTACTTTGATGCCTCAAGTTAATAGTTTGGGCGGCAATTTTGACCAATAATTTCAAAGGTGGTACCCGCCACGTCATTTATCCGTGGAATCAATCCAAAATCTAAAATCTAAAATCCTCAAGAAAGAGCATTTATCTCGCGCAAGTCAATTCTAAAATCGAAAATCTAAAATCTAAAATCTAAAATCTAAAATCTAAAATCTAAAATCTAAAATCTAAAATCTAAAATCT
>NZ_JAUBOR010000047.1:0-37197 GCF_036700305.1 Microcoleus sp. Z1_A1 | reverse complement strand
GTCCCGCCCGTCCTTTTTGGACGGGCGGGACGCCCATCCCACTTTCAAGAGTGAAAGTTATTTAATTCTCATTCCTTAGCAGGTTTTCATCAGCAAGTTCGGTCAAATCTGGTTTCTAAATTGTGACTATATAATACCCTAAATTGCGCCGTTCTTCCACAAAATTCCTAGATATTTTTTATTCACCCCAGATCCGTCCTATAAAATTTTATTTTTACAACCTCTGAATAGATTTAAATCCAACTAATATAACATAATTTCTTTGCTGTCTGTTAGCTAAATCACACATTTTTATAAAACATTAAGATAGAATAGTATAGCGATAAGCTTTTAACGCTACTAGGGTGCTAACATTATGAATTATTTGCTAAGTTGGCCTTGTGGCTGCTGCGACGATTGGAAAGATAGTTCCGAGAGTGCTGTGGTACTCAGAAACGGGCAGCGCATTTGTCAGTCGTGCTACCAGCGCAAATACAAGAATCAGAAGCTATTCGCTAGACGCAGGCGATCGGACATATCTGTATCGCGGCAGACAGTAACAGAGACTCTCGCTTATTAATACGCGAGCCTTTGAATAAAGTCAAGTATTTAGACAAACTCGCATCAGTGGTGGGAATTAATAATCAACAAAAAAAAGAATGAATTTAGTCATCAGTCATCAGTCATCGGTCATTGGTGATCTGTCACTAATTTACTTATTTATCATCAGTCACTTGAAAAGCAGGTAACAGATTTTAACTTAAAAAACGAATGACTGACGACTAATGACTAATGACTAATAACTAAATGATAGTTCCATCAGGAATCGTGGCATTTTTCAGGACTACGATAATGCCGCTGCGGATGTAAAAACCTTGGTTTTCGCGGTTGGCTTCTTCCACTCCGTCTTTATTAATTATTTGAACATTGCGGCCGATGCGGGCATTTTTATCCACAATCGCGCGGCGAATTGTAGTATCTGCACCGATACCGAGGGCGACGCCGCCGTTGTCCAAACTCGAATGCCGTTCGGCGTCGGGTTCGTAGAAGTCAGCACCCATTACCAGGGTGTCTTGAATTGTACATCCAGCTTCAATGCGCGATCGAACTCCCAACACAGAATGGTCGATCCGGCACTGTTTGAGAATGCAGCCTTCAGCAATAATCGATTCCGTCACGTGAGTATCTAAAAGCTTAGTCGGCGGCAAGAAACGCGGGCGAGTATAAATCGGCGCATTTTCATCGTAGAAACTGAAAGGCGGCTGAGGCTGTTTGGTCAGAGCCAAGTTAGCATCGTAAAAAGCCTCAATGGTTCCGATATCTTCCCAATAATCGTCAAACAAATAAGCTTGAACGTTGTGGTCTTTGGCATTATTCGGAATAATCTCTTTACCAAAATCAGTTTGGTTGGGAGATTCTTTCAGAAGTTTAATCAGAACTTCTTTTTTGAAGACGTAAATCCCCATCGAAGCAATGTAAGGACTTTCCTGAGCCTGCTGCGCTGTCAGTCCCAGTTTAGTAGTATCGACCTGCATTTGTTTGAGCGCATCGCCTTTTGGCTTTTCGCTGAAAGAAACAATGCGGCCGTTGTCGTCTATTTTCATCAAACCAAAATCCGAGGCCCGCTTCTCGTCCATAGGCAAAACCGAGAGGGTGATATCGGCATTGGTTTCGCGGTGTCTCTGCACAAACTTCTGGTAGTCCATGCGGTAGAGGTGATCGCCCGAAAGAATCAAGTATTCGTCAACGTCCCACTCTTCTAGCAGCCAGAGATATTGGCGAACTGCGTCGGCTGTCCCTTGAAACCAGTTGGGGTTTTCCTGAGTTTGCTGGGCGGCGAGAACCTCCGCAAATCCCTCGGTGAAGCCGGAAAACTGGTAGGTGCGAGCAATGTGACGGTTCAGGGATGCCGAGTTGAATTGCGTGAGGACGTAGATTTTGACTATTTCCGAGTTGATGCAGTTGCTCAGAGGAATATCGATGAGGCGATATTTGCCTGCGAGGGGAACTGCGGGTTTGGCTCGCAATTTGGTTAGGGGGTAAAGGCGGGTGCCTACACCGCCACCGAGGATGATGGCTAAAACTTTTTTCAAGGAACTTTCTCCCTAGGGTCGATTAACTCTCCAAGTACAGTGTCGGATGGTGAGGGCTTCTTGACAAGGGGGGGGAGCAAGGAAGTTTTGAGTTTTGAGTTATGAGTTGAGTCGCTTACACAGAAACCGGGTTGTTTAATCCAAATACTTCTTCAAACCCTCAATAAGAGTTAAAAAACCCGGTTTCTGAGAGTTGGAGTGCGTCCGGGACAGGAGTTAGGAGTTTTGAGTTGTGAGTTAAAATACCCATCAATCCATAATCGATATTTAAAAAGTTTTGAGTTGTGAGTTAAAATACCTTTCAATAAATAACGGCAGTTTAAGGAAAGAATAAGGTTCGGGGTTTTGGCTGTTAATAACAAGTTTGTTGGGTAAATTCCCCGTTTTCATAATTTCTCGATCGAGGCTCATGGCGCTGTTGTTCTTTTTTAAGGCAGGTAGTCGATCGCACTGCCACGCCCGCTGACCGAAAATCCAGGATACCCGCCACGTGATTCATCCGTCCAGAAATAAAAAACCTGTATCCTATGTAACTTGCCGAACGTATTTATCTCGCGCAAGTCAATGCTTCAATTCTAAAATCTAAAATTTAAAATCTAAAATCGCGCAATCGATTGACACTCTGTGTGATCCTTTCCTCGCATGGTTCTGCTTGAATGTGAGTGATCCGGTTTTTTTAGCGGGCGTTTCTGTTACCTGAGTTTGTCCGAGTCCACAGCACTCAAGAAGCGCTGCCCGTCGGGACGATAAATTGCTAGGTAGAGTCAGTTTTCCATCTTAGATTGACTGCAAATTTGTGTGATTTTTTACAATTTGTCGATCGACAAAAAGGGAGAAAATGTCTATTCTCTACCAAAAGTTAGATACCCTAGAAACCTCTGCTACTGTAGCCTAAGCGGTAAAAGCTAGAAAAAGTGTATGCAAATTCAAACGCCGGACTGGGTTAAAAACGCCGTATTCTACCAAATATTCCCCGATCGCTTCGCCAAAAGCAAACAGCCTCGCAAACGCATGCTGCAAAACTTCATGTGGGAAGAATGGCACGCAATCCCCACCCTGCAAGGCTACAAAGGGGGCGACTTGTGGGGCGTGATGGAAGAGCTAGACTACTTGCAAGACTTAGGAATTAACGCAATTTACTTCACCCCCATATTTCAGTCGGCCAGCAATCACCGCTACCACACCCACGACTACTATCAAGTCGATCCGATGTTGGGTGGCAATCCGGCTTTTAAAGAGCTTCTAGACGCCGCTCACGATCGCAACATCAAAATCGTCCTCGACGGCGTATTCAACCACGCCAGCCGCGGCTTTTTCTTCTTCCACGACATCCTCGAAAACGGCCCCGGTTCTCCTTGGCTCGATTGGTTTAAAATTGAAGGTTGGCCGCTATCTGCTTACGACGGCAATTTTCCTGCTAATTATGCCGGTTGGGATGGGAATCGAGCCCTTCCTGTATTCAATCACGACAATCCAGAAGTGCGAGAATACATCATGGAAATCGCCGAATATTGGATTAAATTCGGCGTCGATGGCTGGCGGCTGGACGTTCCTTTTGAAATTAAAACTCCGGGATTTTGGCAGGAATTTCGAGACCGAGTTAAAGCAGTTAATCCCGAAGCTTACATTGTGGGGGAAGTTTGGGAAGATGCGACAGAATGGCTCGACGGTACTCAATTTGACGGGGTGATGAATTATCTTTTTGCTGCACCGACTATTGCTTTTGCAGCGGGGGACAGGGTTGATTTAACTCAAATTGAAGGCCGTGCTTACCATCCCTATCCGCCGCTTTTTGCTAAAGAGTACGGCGACAAAATTCAGCAGGTTTTGGAAATGTACCCGTGGCCCATACAGCTAACTCAACTTAATTTGTTGGCCAGTCACGATACTGCGAGGTTGTTAACAATTGCAGGAGGCGATAAAGCTAGTGTCGAACTCGCAACTTTGCTGCTGTTAACTTTTCCCGGAGCTCCTAGCATTTACTACGGCGATGAAGTTGGTTTGCCCGGTGCTCTCGATCCCGATTCTCGCCGCGGTTTCCCCTTACAAGCTCGCTGGGAACTTGATGTTTTAGATTATCACAAGCAGTTGATAGCTTTGCGGCACAAATACGCTGCCCTCCGCACTGGATCGTACCAAGTTCTGTTTGCTGAGGGAACGGTTTACGTTTTTGCCAGAATTTTGGGGGATGAGGAAATAGTTGTTGCTGTCAATGTCGCGACCGAAGAAGCTAATATTAGCTTTGAGCCAGCTAGTTTGAAATCTCCTCACGATAAATTGCTGTTCGGTAAAGGCGAGTTTGTTTGGAAAGGTGACGGGAAAACTCGCCTTTTAGAATTGATGCTGCCGGCGCGATCGGGATTGATTTTAGGTTCGGATAATTAGTTCAGCAATTACGCAAGTGTCACGATTCAATCGACTTGTAGGGTGCGTCAGACCGATTGATGGACGGATGATCGAGGGTTTGGGATCTGACCCACCTTACTAATTGTGACACTTGCGTAATTTCTCTAGTTTAAAATGTAAGGTGCGCCCATAATCACCCTACTAAATCTAGAGATGCCGCAAGTTTGATTATGCTGCAAGCAATGCTGGTATAAGGTGCCGGTGTTTGCAATAAATCTAACAAACCAGCCGCTTCAATAACAGTCACGGGTGTTTTGAAAGAGTCTGCATTGGTGGCAGTCTGGACAATATCAGCCATGAGATTTTTCAGGAGTGCAAATAGCAGAAAATCCATCAACGGCGACAATCATTTTAGCAATTTACAAATAGCAGAAAATGAATCGGAGGGATGATGATTATTTTAGCCATTATAAGTTAATTCGGTTGCTGGCTCTGATGGCGAGGCGCGATCGACCTTTTTGGCTTATACTTGGGTCGCCTCCTCTCCCTTGCGGAAAAACTGCTTTAAAATCTCTCCGGGTTCTCTGTCCCAGGTGTCGATATGTTCGTAAATTAAGCCGTCTTTGTCCAGTTTATAAGTAGAGTAGCCGTTAAAAAAAATCCGAGCTTTCCAGGGAACCCGCAGTGTGCCGCGAACAGTCCAATTTGCCACAATACTATCATGGGCTGTCTGACCTACGTCGTGCAGGTCGAAGAAAATCTCGTTAAAGAATAGCTGCCCGTGAAATCGCAGAGTCCAAAAGATAATGCGATAGTTGATTTTTCCTTTAAATTTGTTAACAGGGTCTTGAAAATAAACATCTTTTGTGTAGATGTCGTAGGAGATGTCTTTCTCAAAAAGCGTCGGGAGATCCGCTTTCAGGGTATCTACTGCTTGTTCTACCTGCATTTGATATTCGATCGCGCTCAAACTACCACCTTGTGACAGTATTAATTTATAACTTTAAATGAATAATCTCGATCGGCAGCGGGAGGAGAAAAAAATTGATACTTCAACCAGCTCTAATCTTACCTCTAATTATATTGTCCCCCTCGGCCTTTCTGCTGACCCGGACTTGCGACATCGAAACCTTGGCACAGATTTGACAGAACACCCCCACTCCTCTGACATTCTCGCAGAAATCAACAGCGGCAAGCTGTTGATGGTAGATAGCCGTCGCCGGAACGGCCTAATTTTGATTAAACGTTTCCACGCGGAGTTTGCCGGGCCTGGGGCTGCCGTTGGGGGCGCTTTTGATGTTGACTCTGTGCAGGCTATTCCCGTGGGCGATTTTTGTTTGGTTTGCCCTCACTCTCCCCAAGAAATACAGAAAGCTTTGGGAATTCGGCGGCAGTGGGTGCGGTTAATGGAACAGTTAACGGCAAAGCCTACAGCTTTGGAACGCGCACACATGGTTTTAACTCAGTTTGAACAATATTTGGATTCGGAAACGGTGGCACAAATTCCCGATGAAGCTTTGGCACTTTTAGTAGGCGTATTTCCTCAAACCCTTCGGGCGGCGCGGCAAGGAAATGATCAGTTATAAATTGGTGTAGATACCTTATGGTGTGATCGCGCTGCTACAAGCTCCACTCGGCATTCTGCAAAACTACTCGATAGCCATCTGGGTCTTCAAAGGTCACTCCATCTTTGTCCCAGTAGGGATTGTAGGAGTTTACAGGCTCAAATCCCATTGCTTTCATTCGCTCAACAACCTGCTGCCATTCTTGGTGGTTAGGAAGGTAAAAGACGATAAGATTGTCTTGAGTTGGAGCGCCACCTACAATATGTCCCCGTTGATGGATGAATTCAAAGTGGTGGCTTTCTCCTGGCATCCCAACCATTACTCCGTCAAAACCTTCATGGTTTTCAAAACTATCGAGGATTTGCAGCCCTAAACCCTCTGTGTAGAAATGAACAACTCGATCGAGGTAATCCGTTGGACGAGCAACCCGTAAAACCTTTCCTTGAAGCATATATATCTTCTCCCAAGTTATTTTTGTGTTAAGCAGAAACGGGATACCGAATATTATGACTTGTCAAAAATTTCTCCTATGCGATCGACTGTCCGCTGATTTTCCTCCGGGCTACCCACCGTAATTCGCAAACCTCCTCCAGTATGCCTAATTAAAGTACCTCCCTCTTTTAGCTGCTGCATGATTTGTTTGTGTTCCTGTTCGGCAGATTCGCCCTCGCCGGCTTTCGCCCGCAGGTAAACAAAGTTAGCCGCACTCGGCCAAACTTGCAATTTTTGATGCTGAGTTAGGGCTGCAATTAATTTGGCTCTTTCTGATAGAGTTTCGGGAATGGTTGCTAGCAATAACTGTCGCTGCGCTAGGGCTAACTCGGCTGCAGTTTGCGAGAAACTGGGAAGGTTGTAGGGGAGGCGAATTTTTTCTAAGGCGGCTGTAAGTTCGGGATGGGCGATCGCATATCCGACTCTCATTGATGCTAGTCGAAATGCTTTGGAAAATGTCCGCAAAATTATCCAATTCGGGTGATGGTGCAATTGGTCTGCTAAAGTATTTTGGCTGAATTCAAAATAGGCTTCGTCAATTACTACTAATATCTCTTCGGGTAAGTTTGACAACCATTTTATTTCATCTGCTGTCAAAGCATTGGCTGTGGGCGAATTGGGGTGAACGACAAAGACGGCGCGCACGGGGGGATTTTGATTTTGGGCTATGGCCCTTTTAGCCGCCTCGATATCGATTTCAAAATTCTCCTCTTTCCGCTGAACACTGACAACGGGAATTCCGAGGGTTTGGGCGATTATTCCATACATCGAAAAGGTGGGATTCGCAACGAAAATAGAGCCTGTACCGCCTAAGCAAGTAGCTATTAAGATGGATCTAATTAGTTCGTCGGAACCGTTACCCACAGAAATATTGTCGGCTGTAATGGCGGTTTTTGGCACTGTAACCCCCCCTAGCCCCCCCTTGTTGGGGGGGACATTTAGGGATTCATTGACGTATTGGGCGATCGCCTCTTTGAGCGCTGCGTGGCCTCCGTCGGGATAGCGATTTGTCTCAATTAACTGCTGGTAAGTCCAAGCTAGCTTTTTTTTTAATTCTTCTGGCAAGTCATAGGGGCATTCGTTGGTATCAAGGCGATCGATCGCACTTTCCGAGTGCGCTGGTTCTCCTGATGTGCCGCCCGGATGGGGAGTGTATGCGGTAAGTTCGGCTAACTCTTTTCGGATAAAGGGAAGCATGGTATAATTTACGACTTTTTATTTTAGATTATCTGCTTAGAAGCATCTGAACTTAGCATAGAGCTTGTTCTATCTCGAAAGCAAGAGGAGAGAAGGAATTGAGTTTCTGTCGATCGATTGATGCGTCGGCTGCGGCCAAGTGATTATTCTTAGAAAGTAACTGCTAATATGTGGAAACCAAGTATGAAAGTCAAGCCTTCCGATATATCTAAAAGTGCCGCCGCTACCCTCATAGCTTTGAGTGTGGCGATTCTCCCTTCAGCGCCTGCCTGGGCTCAAACGGACTCAGCTCCGGCACAGAACAATACTGATTCTAATCGAGTTATTCTAGACACCACTCCCCTTCAAGAAAGCAAGGAAGACAACAATCATTGGGGTGCTTTGGGTTTGTTGGGCATCCTCGGTTTGGCGAATCTCTTTCGCAAGGATGAACCCAAACGCTACCGCGATCCGATGGGCGAATAATTTTTTAAACTGCCATCGCACCAGCCAAAAAACCAAATCAACCGTCGTGGATTCAGAAACCGGGTTTTTTACCGAAAGACTGGATTATTGCCTTTAATCCGAGTAACAAATCCGGTTTCTTTGATATATTTGGGTATTTTGGTCACAAAGTTTGTTTATTCAATCACGCCACAAAGCAATCCCGCCCAATAAACCGCTCACATTTGGTACTATTTTAACCTGCGGCGGTAACTCAACAGCAATCTTTTTAGTATTGCCGCCGCCGATGTAAATGCGATCGCAGTTAAAGAGATTTTGCAGATAGGTGAACGCTTTTTCCAAACGGCGATTCCATCTTTTGGAACCGACTGTATCTAATGCCGATCGCCCTAATTGCTGTTCGTAAGTTTCCCCTTTGCGAAACGGGTGATGTCCTAATTCTAGATTTGGCACCAAGATACCATCGACAAATAAGGCAGAACCGAAACCGGTGCCCAGGGTAATTACTAATTCTACCCCCGTCCCAGCAATTGCTCCCAATCCTTGAATATCGGCATCGTTAGCCACTCGCACAGGTTTTCCCAAGCGATCTTTGAGGGTAGTTTCTAGGTCAAAATCTATCCAAGACGGATCTAAATTCACTGCGGTTTTGATGACGCCTAGACGCACGACGCCGGGAAAACCGACGGATACTCGGTCAAATTCCCCTTGTCCGCTTGCTAAAGAGGCGATCGCCTCTAATACGGGTTCCGGTTTCGGTGGTTGAGGCGTTTCTAAACGGCTGCGTTCCGTTTGGGGCTCGCCTTCATTGTCCAAAACCATAACTTTTATGCCACTTCCGCCAATGTCAACGGCTAAGGTGCGAGTCGATCGATCTTGTTGAGTCATTTGATTGTTAAGACTTGCAAGTTGGTCAAATTTTAATTTTTGAATTGGCAAAACTTTTGAATCGCTTCCCAAATTTCCGCTAGGACATTTCCCAAAGAATGATCGTCTTCTAATTCGATTAATTGCACCCAGGGACGGTTAGCGGCAAAATCTCTGCTAGCTTGAATCGGTATTATTGTATCATGCTGGCCGTGAAGGATTAACGTAGGGACTGACCGCATTAATTTTTCTTCAGGGTATTGAGCCATATCTGCCAAAAACTGATAATTCAGCGGCAGATAACCTTGTTCGCCGTAGTGGTAAACGGGCAAATATTTCTCCGACTGCCACTTTTCTAACTGTTGCTGTCCCAACAGCGGCAGCCAGTGGGAGATAAATTGAAAAGCCGGTGCTAACAAAACTATTTGTTTTACTGACAATTGTCGCTGGGCCAACCAAGCCGCTGTCAGCCCCCCAAAACTAGACCCAATTATTGTAACTCCCCCTAATTGTTCCTTATCTGCCGATGGGGAGGATATCGAATTAGCGGTTTGCAAAAATTCTGTTTCTATTTGCTGCAACTGGCGGGTGAGGGTGAGACCGGAAAAATCGTTTTGATTGAGATCGGGAGTTTTTAGGTCAATTTCTAGGGACGAAAAGCAATCTCGGAAATATCTTGCCTTAAGGGAATCGGGACTTGATGCAAATCCGTGTAAATAAATGTAACTCGAATGGTTTTTTAAATTCATTCAGTAATTGATATTTAACAACAAATATTAATTATAACACCCACAGCCCCGACTTCTTTAAGAAGTCGGGGCTCTAATAAGCCGTGAACAAAATGGCACTATTACTGCGGTTTTTGACGGTTTTGCATCCGGTTTTTAGCATTTTGTCGGCGCTGCTGCATCAGTTGAGCGAATTGGCTGCGCTGTTCAGGCGTGAGCACTTCTCGCATTGCGAGTGTATTTTCAAATTGCACCTCTTCAAACTGCTGTCTCAATCCCATTATTTGACGGTGTTTTTCACGAATTTCGCTGGCATTTGCCGTGCCGGACATCATCGTGTCCAATTCTTGTCGGGCTTGGCGAACTGCTTGCATTCGCTGGGAAAGTTGGTCTTTGTAGCGATCGCGAACTGCTTGCATTTGCTGCTTTTGGTCAGCGCTTAAATTCAGTTGCTCAAACATCCCGCCTTCCTTGCCAGCGGGTCGATTTGGTCGCTGATTTTGGGCAATTGTTTCCGGTTCTAAAGGATTAGGAACTGCTATTGCTGCGGCTGTGCTGCCGAGAGTCAGCATTAAAACGGCTAGGGCAGAAATACGACGAATTGACATGAAAATTACCTCTTTGATATTACTTATTTGTTGGCGGTTCGCTTTCCGAGGAAACAGGGAAATTCAACCAGTCTGTTGGCGGGCGATCGGTCATAGTTTCTTGGGGAGAGTCATGGAGTACACCCTCCCAGTTAGTCACTAAAAATGCTTCTAAGTTAGCTGTTTCCTCATCTGGTAATTGTGCAGTCTCAAACGGACGGTAGCCAGACCAAAAAAGTAGCAGGCTAGCAGCAATCGCAGACGACACAGCCCACTTAGAAACAGATGATATTTTTAACCTGTCATGAGACTTAGGTGACGTAGTTACTCGCCTTTTTTCCCGGTGTTTTTCATTAAGAAGGCTCGCCTGATTAGTTTCTATTGCTGCTAGAATTTTTTGCTCTAAATCTGGTGCAGCTTCAGGAATATTGGCGCGATGTTGCTTCAAGAAATTAACTAACTCTTGGTCGCTGCTTGGGTTATTCATAGCTCGCTGACACCTTCTTTTTGCAAAAATTGCCGCACAGCATTTCGGGCATAAAACACGCGAGATTTGACAGTTCCCGCAGGCAGTCCCAAAATTTGGGCTACTTCTTTTTGCGGGATGTCTTCTAAGTCGTGCAGCACCAAAACGCTGCGGTGTTCAAAGCTCAATTGCTCCAGTCCGCGCTGCACTAAATCTTGATAGTGCAACTGCATCAAGTCCGATGTGTTATCTTTGAGAATAACCCGATCCATTGTTTCTTGATTTTTGAGTTGGGAGTCAAAAGAATGCTGTTTAGCAAATGCTTGTCTTTGGTCGGAAGCCACATTCCAAGTGATTCGATAAAGCCAAGTAGAAAAGTTTTCCTGGTGCTTGAGTTTGGGCAATCCTTTCCAGACTCGCAGGAATACTTCTTGTGCTAAATCGTCAAGAAGCGAGGGGCCGCAGAGTTGGTAAAGGGTTGACCTGACTTTGAGTTGGTAGCGTTGGTAAAGGTAGCGAAAGCAAGTGCGATCGCCCTTTAAACATTGAGCAACTAAGTCCGAGTCGGAACAGTCATCGATTAAAACATTGGCTGACACAGCTAACACCTGTGAAGTCTCCCCCACCAGTTCGTTATCTGAAGTGTTTAGACAGGGCGATCGCGAAAAAGGTTCAAATCATTTAAAATTTTATTTTGAGCATGAATCCGCTTGGGCTGGAAAACTGCACCAATGTCAGTAACAGGCTTTCCGGCCTGTTCCACAAAAATTAAATAAATTTTATTGTGGGCAGTAAAGGTTGGGCTTCTAGCCCGCCCCTAACAGGCAAGAGACCTGTTCCACAAAACTCAATTTTATTGTGGAACGGGCCGAAGAGCCCGTTCTTAACAATAATGCAAGATGTTATTTATAACTATTTACAGCATTTTTCCAATAAGTATAAGTTTCTAAACCAATACTTTTTTGGTCTTCATTATAGATATCATCTAAACATTTAAAAAGAGCCAAAGCATAATTTTTTAATCCCAACTCTGTTAAACTTGTGAGAATCCTAGTCAGCCGCAAATAGTTGTGATTAAATTTTTCAATCCACTGTCTTTTTTTTAAAAAATATTTCTCTGATTTCGCAATTACAATTTCTGCGTTTTCCCCTTCGCGGCATTCCAACCCGTAAAACGCCAGCATGACTTTTAGAGATTTGAATAAGCGACTTCTCAACTCTTCACTTGTTCTAAAAGCTTTAATTACCTCATCATTTAAAGTTGGAGCACTGGAATTAAAGCGACTCTTTTCTCTCAGCGGAAACAGCCATTGAATGTAATTGTGCACGGATTCCAGCTTCTGGTAATCCCACGACCAAATATCCTCGATCGCCCGACCTTGAGAATCAGGCTGCTGACCGAGATAGAATGCTAAAATTTTGTTTTGTTTGGTTGAATTACTCATTAATCTGCTATACAAAAAATCAGAATGTTACTCTTCAGTCGGTTAAAACTGAGATGTTACACCAATATAAATAAAGGAATTTATCGCGGGGTGGGGGCGGTTTTTGACTCTTTGGGTATCTGTTTAAGCTATTGGTGAACCCGCCCCTAAAGATTTTTAAGAATGTTGTTCTTCAGTCAGTTTTAACTCACATCTTGCACCATTCGCAATTACCTGTAGGGGCGGGTTCGCCAACAGCCTCTCCGGTTGCAGATAGGTTAAATAAACCCGCCCCAACCCCACCAATAGCCCTTTATTGAGATTGGTGCAAGATTTCAGTTTCAACCGACTTTAGCTATTAGCCAGGGGTTTAAACCCCTGACTGCTTCCCCCGCTTTACCGCAGAGTCACAAACTCTTCAGCAGTCGATGGGTGAATGCCAATAGTCGCGTCGAAGTCTTTCTTCGTAGCCCCCATATTAACCGCGATCGCCATTCCTTGAATAATCTCGCCCGCGTCTTTCCCAACCATGTGCACACCCAAAACTCTGTCAGTATTAGTTTCAACAACTAACTTGACAAAAGTTTTCTCATCTGCACCTGTCAAAGAATGAAACATGGGTCTAAACTTGGCTGTATAGCACTTAATTGATTCGGGAAACTTGGCTTTAGCTTCCTCTTCTGTTAAGCCAACTGTAGCTGCTTCCGGCTGCGAAAATACTGCTGATGCAACATTTTCGTGACTGATCGATCTGGGGTTATTACCAAATTCAGTATCTGCAAAAGCGCGGCCTTCGGCGATCGCAATTGGCGTTAAATTGATGCGGTTGGTGCAATCTCCCACTGCAAAAATGTGGGGCTGACTGGTGCGGCTGTCTTTGGTAACTGCGATCGCACCTTTATCGGTTTCTACCCCCGCATTTTCTAAACCCAATTTTTCTAAATTTGGTAAGCGCCCGGTAGCGCACAACAGGGCGTCTACTATTAGCGTTCCTTCAGATTTTCCCGACAGAGTTAATTTTAAACCTTCTGGGGTTTTCTCAATTTGTGCGATCGAGCTTTCTGTCAAAAATTCGATTCCGTGCTTAATCATTCCTTCTTGCACGTTGGCGCGAATTTCTGCGTCGAAGTAGTGCAAAATTTGATCGCGCCGGATGATTTGAGTTACTTGGCTTCCCAACCCGTTCATGATGCAGGCAAATTCGACGCCGATGTAGCCACCGCCCCAAATTGCTAAGCGTTTTGGCTGCTCTTTTAGCAAGAAGATTTCACGGGAAGTAATCGCGTGTTCGATACCGGGAATGTCAATGCGATGGGCTTCACCGCCCACTGCAATTAAGATTTTGGCGGCGGTGATTTTTCTGTCACCAACTTCGACGGTATGGGGGTCAATAAATTTGGCGTATCCTGAGATTAATTCGACTCCGGCTTTTTCAAGAAAGCTGATGTGCAGTTTGCTGAGTCGGCGCACTTCTGTGTCTACCGTGGTGACAAGTTTTTCCCAATCAAAGCTGCTTTCTACTGGACTCCAACCGTAGCCCACCGCATCTTCGTAAAGGTGCGAAAATGTGGAGGCGTACACCATGAGTTTTTTGGGGACACAGCCGCGAATTACGCAGGTTCCGCCTACTAAGTCATTTTCGGCGATCGCCACTTTTGCGCCGTAGGATGCTGCTCGCTTGGAACTCGCCAATCCGCCGGAACCCGCACCTATCACAAACAAGTCGTAGTCGTATGTCATAATTGTCTGTACCTTCTTATCGCCCACTTACCAATTTTACGCTTTACTTTTCTTAATGATATCTCAAAAAAATTTTGTTTTTTTTGGGGTCAACTACTTTACTTTTTGCGCTTACTGAGGTATTATTTAATAATAGGAATATTTGCATTAATTTTAAAATTTCTCACACTCCCATTATTAGACTATAGCACAAGCGACCGACAAGAAACATATAAAAATGTAAATTTTTTTTCTGCGGCAGATGAGGAAATAGCTAATTATAGTTCTCGGAGACAACCACCATGCAAGTCACGACCGAACAAATTATTTATCCATGCAGCGACGGTCAACCAATGGCAGATAGCACAATTCAATACAAATTAATCGTCAAAATCAAAGAAGGTTGCGAATCGCTGTTTAAAAACGACCCAAACGTGTTTGTAGCAGCCGATTTACTGTGGTATCCAGTTGAAGGTAGACCAGACATTTCTCAAGCACCGGATGTCATGGTAATATTTGGCAGACCAAAAGGCGATCGACGTTCCTACCTGCAATTTAACGAAGATAATATTGCTCCCCAAGTTGCCTTTGAGATTCGCTCTCACAACGACAGACAAACCAAGATGTACAAAAAACTTTCATTTTACAATCGCTATGGAGTCGATGAATATTACCTTTACGATCCCGAAAGCAACGATTTGAGCGGTTGGCAAAGAATTGAAGGAAACTTAGAAATAATTGAGCCGATGGAGGGCTGGGTAAGTCCGAGATTGGGAGTACGATTTGAGTTGGGCGAAGCTGGGTTAGAAATTTATCGACCCGATGGACAAAGGTTTCTTTCCTATGCGGAATTGGAGGAACAGGGGGAATTAAACCGCCAGCGTGCCGAACAAGAAGCTCAAAGAGCCGAACGTTTGGCAGCAAAACTGCGCGAATTGAACATCGATCCTGAGAGCATTTAAGCGACAAATTAGACCTCTTGCAAAGGTCAAAAACACCCCCCTCAGTCCCCCCTTGCTAAGGGGGGAAGCAAGAAAAATTAGGCTCCCTCCCCGCGACTTCGGGGAGGGTTGGGAAGGGGTCTCAGCATTTTTGCAAGAGCTCTATTGTTGAATTTAGGGCTTACGCATCAAGACCACAGAAACCGGGTTTTTTATGGTTTATGCGCGCTGTAGCGAATGATGTTCGTGAAAAAACCAGGTTTCTCACCACCTTTGTGTAAGTTCCATAATTACAATTTGTCCCACTTGTTTAAAGTCGCGAAGCAATCTCCATTCTTCGGGATTGGTTCACTCTACTCCGGTGCATTTGCAATGACCGAAAGCATCCAGAATACAAGCCCCTAGATTCATTCCTTCGGAGACTCAGAACCCAGAGATAAAAAACCTGTATCCGATGAAACTTTCCCCCCTAATTTATCTCGCGCAAGTCAGTCGATTTTAGATTTTAGATTTTAGATTTTAGATTTACCCCACAGATAAATCTGGGAGCTTGAACTAGGGTCTAAAATTTTTATCTTTCCACGACTTAAGTCGGGAGCTTGTATCCGTTTTTGGGCCTTGTCAATGCTTCAATGCTTCAATCTAAAATCTAAAATCTAAAATCGATTGACGCCTGATACTAAAATTAGCGTCCAAACGATCGCCACGACCGCCGCCAAAACCGATAAGAAGTGTTAAGTTAGTAGTTAGTTGTGTCGATCGCACAGAAAAAAATGCCTGAACTACAAACCGATACATACCAAGACCTCGACCCGCAAGTCCTCTCAAAGCCCGTTGTTGTCGGTCTGGAAGAGGTAACAAAAGTTTACGGGATTGGCGACCTGGAAGTTCGCGCCTTAAACGGCGTCAGCTTGACCGTAAGACAAGGAGAATATTGCTCGATTATGGGCGCATCGGGATCGGGCAAATCTACAGCTATGAATATTATCGGCTGTCTCGATCGACCTACGAGCGGCAGTTACTACTTAGACGGCGTAGATGTCGCCCAAATGCCCGAATCAGAATTAGCCGGAATTCGCAATTTAAAATTAGGTTTTGTCTTCCAACAATTTCACCTGTTGCCTCAATTGACAGCATTAGAAAATGTCATGTTACCGATGGTTTATGCTGGCATTCCCGCAGCAGAAAGACGGGAACGGGGAGTAGACGCTTTAACAAAAGTAGGGCTGGAAAGTCGGCTGCAAAACAGACCAAATCAACTATCAGGAGGACAGCAGCAGCGGGTAGCCATCGCCAGGGCTATTGTCAACCGTCCCGTGTTGTTGCTGGCTGATGAACCTACAGGTGCATTGGATACAAAAACTACTCAAGAAGTAATGGATATTTTTACAGAATTCAACGAAAGCGGCATGACTGTTGTGATGGTAACGCACGAACCCGAAGTAGCGCGTCAAACTCGCCGCGTTGTCTGGTTCCGCGACGGTAAAGTTATTCACAATAATCTCAACCCGGAAGAACTTTCACACGCGGTATTTTAGTAGAATAGTCCGCGAAAAGCGAAAAGAAAATCGGGCGAGTGAAATCGCTTCTAGACAAACGAAGTCCACTCCAAGCGGACTGAAGAATCAAGAGGGTATTACTTCTATCCAAGAGGGCTTTAGCTATTAGACAGGGGTTTTCAACCCCTGGCGGACTAATAGACAAAACGCCAGATATCTGATTAATGAAAAGCACTGGGAAAAGCTTCCCAAACTCGATCGACAAAATCTCTAAGTTGCCGAGATGCGATCGCACCATCCTTTTTCTCAGCATCCAGAGACTGCAACTGAGTCAACAGCGAAATCACCTCAGTATCCAGCGCAGCCCGGAACAAACTCAGCGGCCACAGCAAATCAGCACCATCCCGCAAATCGGATAAAGTGTAGTCTTCCGACCATTGCGCCGATAAATCCTTCCCTGACAGTAATACAACTAACATTAAAGGGCGCACCCAACAAATTTGACGTGCCTCAACCACTTGGATCACCTCTGAATGCAGGCACGCATCTCCACATTCTAAACTGACAATTTGACCCGGCTTAAAGTTCAAAGCACAATCCATTAATGCTCACACTTAATACAGACATAACAAAGCAGCGAAATAAGTGCTGCATCTCTCCACAGCACCGGAAAACATTATATCATAATTCCTTCTTCCTTCTTCCTTCTTCCTTCTTCCTTCTATCCTTTACATCCGTTACATCCGTTACAAAATCCGTTGCCGAACTTCCTTCTTCCTTCTATCCTTTACATCCGTTACAAAATCCGTTGCCGAACCTTCTTCCTTCTCAACTTTCATCAAGCTTTTTAAGAGCCATTTCGAGATCGGCTGTCAACAATCGTGCTTCTTTTTTACCACCGCCACCATGGGCATAATCCGCCACGGAAATCGGAGAACCGATCGCAATTTTTACCTGAGCACCCCATTGAGGAATCCGCGGGCGATAGCGGATACTCATCGGTACAATTTTCACCCCCAAACCCGGTTTGCTCAACTCTGCTTGCATTGCCAAACGCGCCAATCCCGGCTTAATCGGATGAACTTCGCCATCCTGAAAAATACCGCCTTCGGGAAAAATCACCAACATTTCCTTGTCGAGGAGTAATTCCACCCCATAACGGAGACTGCCAATTGCCGGATGCTTGAGATCCACAGCAAACCCCCCCAAATGTCTGATGAACCAACCTTGCAGTCCTTTGACCTCATCAGCAGTTACCATAAACCGCAAATCGCGTCCAGTCACCTTCTGTCCCGTTGAATAGGGCATCATCAGGGCATCCCACCGGGAGCGGTGCGTAGGGGCTAAGATGACAGGCCCGTCTTTCGGCAAGTGCTCCTGTCCGGTTATCTCAATCTTGCCAAAATGAAACGGTAGGACAACATAGTGACCTAGCGGATAGAGCAAGGAGGTTAACCAAGGAGAAACGCGAGAGGTATTAGATGCTACCTTGGCAGGCATTGGCTTCACTAGAGATGATTTACTGGACTGCTTGATCGAGATATAAAGTCTAAAGTAAGGTGTTGGTCAAATCTTTAGTTTTTGGATCGGGACAGTTTTGCTATTGGCCTTGTGCCGATCGAGCGATCGCGCCCGCAAGAGATAATCTGTCACAGGTAAAACCTCAGCCAACCGGACAGCACTAATGCAGAGCAGTCGGCCGCCTGGAAAGCTTGATCGGGCAATTACGGATCTATTATTTCAGTTAAAGGATCAATTTCAATTAAACATCGCCCCGAAGAGAGTAAAAAATTTTACCTGTTAATTTTTCCGGCGCGCTTCAAACCAAGAAAGCAACTGATCGCGGCAAACAGACTCCATAATACCGCCGAGCACCTCTAAGCGGTGACACGAATGCGCGCTATCGGGAATATTAGCGGCAGTCCGAATCGTGCCAGTTTTCGGGTCATCTGCTCCGTATACCAGCAAACCAATCCGAGCTTGGACGATCGCACCCGCGCACATCGGGCAAGGCTCCAGCGTTACGTAGAGCGTGCATTGCTTGAGATGCCAGTCTTGCAAAACTTTGCCTGCCGCGCGCAAAGCCAAGATTTCAGCGTGAGCAGTCGGATCGCAATCTCGCTCTCGCCGATTTTGCGCTTCGGCAATCAATTTGCCAGTACCGTCAACAATGGCAGCACCCACAGGTACTTCACCAGCATCACCCGCTGCTTGCGCCAGTTCCACAGCCCTAGTCATCCAACGTTTGTGAATAAAATAAGTAGTCTCACTAATAGACAACGGCTCAGCTTTATAATTCACGTCATCCCTAAGTAACAGAAAAACTTAAGATCGATAAAGAAAGTTACATTACAGCTTAATCGAGAGTCTTTAATTATGGACACCACTACGATTACCACTGAAATTGTTGAGCTGTTGTGCCGCATTAGTCGGCAAAAGCTGCGCGAACAAGATATCACTCCTTTGGTAGTGTTTCTGACGGCTCTGATTTCCATCCTGCGCGGAGTGATGATTATTGACAGGACGATCGCAGTTGAAGAAGAAGAACGGCTGCAAAAGACTCTCAAAGCCTTTGCCAGCGGCGACCGCGATCGGGTAGAACTAATTCAGCGCCTTGTCAAAGGAGTATCAAAACAGCAGGTTTACTTCAACCCCACGGAATTGCTAACCCTGACAGCTTTGTTCTCAGAATCAGAAAAACTGTTGCTCATCGGTTCCGGCTACGAAATGTCAGCGGCCGACGGACACATCGACCTGCGGGAGCAAATGTACTTACAGTCGATCGCCAATCGGCTCGGCCTCGACTCCCGACACATTGCAGTCATAGACACTTTATTTACTAAAGAAGGAACCCTCGACTCAGAAGCTTTTGCCGAAGTTCAAGCTTTACTCGATCCCAGCGAATTCGAGTCCCGCGATCCGGTATTTGGCAAAGCAGCAAAGCACTTGCTGAGTATTTTACTCCGCCAATAATCCAGCCCCTATAAATTTTTGGGCAGTACAAAGTAGTGAGAGAGGATTTCGAGGATTTGACGCTGTTTCCATTGGAGATGGGAATTGGGCGCTCTTACCTACCAAGAGCGCTGCACGGCGTATGTTGCTCAAAAACCTGGTTTCGGCCTAAGTCCCGCTTGATTTTTTTTTTGCAAGAGTCGATCGACCCTTGTATCCCATTGAACCGAATGCCTCTAAAATCTAAAAGCGACTTGTCGCTGCCTTGATAGACCCAGCTTGGTGTCAAATCTAAAATTGATTGATTATGCAAATTGAATGGCAAACCGCCAAAACCTACGAAGACATTCTCTATCACAAAAGTGGTGGCACCGCCAAAATTACCATCAATCGACCTCACAAACGGAACGCTTTCCGTCCCAAAACAGTTCTGGAACTGTGCGATGCCTTTACTGATGCCCGCGAAGACACAAAAATCGGCGTTGTCCTGTTCACCGGTGCGGGGCCTCATACAGACGGGAAATACGCCTTTTGCGCCGGCGGCGACCAAAGCGTGCGGGGTTCGGCGGGATATGTAGACGAAGGTGGCATACCCCGGTTGAACGTGCTCGACTTGCAGAAGTTAATTCGATCTATGCCCAAAGTTGTAATTGCTTTAGTTGCAGGCTACGCAATTGGAGGGGGTCACGTTCTGCACTTAATTTGCGACTTGACGATCGCTGCTGACAATGCTATTTTCGGACAGACCGGCCCCAAAGTCGGCAGTTTCGACGGTGGTTTCGGAGCTAGCTATCTCGCCAGAGTAGTCGGCCAGAAAAAAGCCAGAGAAATTTGGTTTTTGTGTCGCCAGTACAGCGCGCAGCAAGCCCTAGAAATGGGTTTAGTCAACTGCGTCGTGCCCGTCGAACAACTAGAAATAGAAGGGATTCAGTGGGCTGCGGAAATTCTCGAAAAAAGTCCGATCGCGATTCGCTGCTTGAAATCCGCTTTTAATGCCGACTGCGACGGTCAAGCCGGTTTGCAAGAACTGGCGGGAAATGCCACTTTGCTGTACTATATGACCCAGGAAGGCGCCGAAGGCAAACAAGCCTTTTTAGAAAAACGGGAACCTGATTTTAGTCAATATCCTTGGCTGCCATAACTGGATGGAGAAATCAGTTTTTTTATGCGCTCATATTAAAGTAGATGCTGCTGATTTTTCTGAGTTAGTAAAGCCCAATGCACCCTGTCGTCCAAAAGTGTCAGTATTGATACCTGTTGCCAAAAAAGAATGAAACTGCTTTGCCAGATGCAAACCATGATAATGATCGGTGATTCCCCTATCGAAAATCGAAAATCGAAAATGGTATGAGCAGCAGGGCAGCCGACGAACTAAACTGAGACTGCTGCAGCGGATTTTTCGGTTAACGTTGTGCCTGTAAGCTGGCAGGCATTGCGCTCAGAAAGAGTGACGGTGGCATCCTGCAGCGTCAGAGTCGATTCTGGCCACAGTCCAATTTCTTCTATGTTTTCCCAAGATGACCTAAAAGGCGAAACCGCTAAAGCACAAGCTTTCCAGTGACTTTGAATCGGCCCGCCTAATAAAGCGCAAACACCCCCGCGTCTGCCTTCAGGGGTATAGTGACGGCAGTGACCACAAGCTGAAGTTAAAGGTGAAGTTAATGAGGTTTGCATAAAAGTTCTTAGGGAAATCATTTTCATCTCTAATTGTCCCTTGCAGAGCTAGTCTGCCTTAGAGCATCCCAACCTTTATGCTGTCTGGGTTGTAGCGATCCCCAAAGCATAATTAAATTTTATAATTTATTTATAATCTCGTTATATATAGAAACAATTAGCTCGGTGCTTGCTCATTGTATAGGTAAAAACATAGGTTAAAAGTTTATAAAGGCGTTAGGGATCAAGAAAAAGTACAAATACCCAAGGAGTATGAAAGGTCACAAATAAGCGGTAGCTCAGGATACAAAAATTGGCTGAGAGTGTCGGTAAGCAGCCTCCGGGAAACAGCAACAATTAAGTTTTCAAATGAAAATGAAAAATAGCTGCCGGCGATCGGGCCCTTGTTGCATTGACGCCAAAAGTAGCTAATCATAAAATAGGCAAGTTTTCAACCTTCTTGTTTATCTCTACAATCAAAATATTAAAATTAATTCAGAGGCGGTAGGAGTTTTGCTAATGAGTAAGCGTTCTTCGGTTGAATCCCCAAATCATCAATCCTCTTCAACCCCAATCAACCCTGCTTTGCAAGCAGTCCTGGGGAGTCTAGATGTAAACCTAGAAGCAGAACTGACAACATACAGAAGGCACAGGAGGCGCGCCGAACAGTGGGTGTCGCCCTCAGTTCGTAGCGGCAAGCAAACAGCCACAACCGAGCAACAGCTAGCCCAAAATTTGCCGCCGGAGACTGCGGAGGAAACCCAGCAGCCCCTATCGCTGCCGCTATCCCTTGCCGGCACTCAGGGCGATGCCCCGCTAGCAACTACCAGGGGTGGCACAAAATTATCTAGCAGTGCCTTCGCACCCAACAATTATCTCGAATCCAGCGAAAAACTGATCGAAAGTTTGGACGAGTCAAAAGCTGAGCCTACGGTAGAACGAAGTTTAGCCGCCAGTTTGTTAACTCCCTTGGGACTGAGTTCGATGCTGCTGTTTTTGCTGTCATGCACAGCTTTGGGCTACGCAGTCATGTACCCGTCAAATCTAGTTAAGATTGCCGGCCTGAACCGTTTGCTCGATCGCACCTCACCCTCTCCCAGCAACAGTCGCGCCTCTACTGCCATCTCTGATACCAGCACCAAGGAACTACCGAAAGCTCCCAATCTGGTATCCAAGGAATTTGTCGAGCTAGATTTGAGCACTCTCAGCAATGTCAAGCCGACAGTCAGCCCGATTCCTTCCCCGTCACCAAAAGCATCAATCCCGCCAACTCCGCCAGCGCCTCCGGGCCCGGGCGCGGCTGTGCCGATTCCGACAGAAGACGGCAACCCGGCCAGAGGCAGGGAACAAGGACTCAACAATCTGAGCACGGCTTTGCTTCCCACTCCCAGCCCCAGCGCCGCCCAGCCAGTGCCGACACTGCCGACACTGCCTCCAACACCCTCCCCAGCCCAGCCAGCCTCCCCAGCCCAGCCAGCCTCCCCAGCCCAGCCAGCCGCCGCATCCCCAGCCGCCGCATCCCCAGCCGCCACACCCCCGCTGGGAAGACCTGCACGGGCCGCCGACGGTTTCTATTACGTTGTCACCGATTACACCGACGAAAAATCGCTGCAGCAAGCCAGAACCGCTGTTCCCGATGCCTACGTGCGAAACTTCTCAAAGGGTGTCAAGATCCAAATGGGGGCTTTGAACGATGCTGCCTCAGCAGAACGTTTGGTGAAAGAACTCCAAGAAAAAGGGGTGAAGCCACAATACTATCAACCATAAATTAGGCAAAGACAATTAAACTAATGATCGGGGAGTAGGTTGGGCCGAGGCACGAACCCTCGGTTTCGCTTCACCCAACATTTGCTCAGTTTTGATGGGTAATGCTCGCGCCCTACCCATCCTAAAAATAATCATGACGACCTAACTTAGAGGGAATTAAAATTTCACAATTAAAAATTAAAAAGACGATTGATGAGTATTCATTTTTAATTTTTAATGGTGATTTCTCTGTCTTAATTCTAAAGTTTAAAATTGGGAGACTGGCAAAATGGGATTATTCGATCGCCTATGGCGAGTGATTCGAGCCAATATTAACAGTTTGGTCGGGGCTGCCGAAGACCCAGAAAAAATTCTGGAACAGGCTGTAATGGATATGCAGGAAGACTTAGTGCAGCTCAGACAAGCTGTGGCAGGAGCGATTGCAGCTCAAAAACGCACTGAACGCCAGTGCTCCCAAGCTGAGTCTACAGCAGCAGAATGGCATCAGCGGGCGCAGCTAGCTTTGCAAAAAGGCGAGGAAAATTTGGCGCGGGAAGCTCTGACGCGCAAGAAATCTTATCAAGAAACGGCAACGGCGATGAAAGCCAGTCTCGGACAACAGAACGCTGTTGTGACTAAACTTAAAGAAAATATGCGGACGCTCGAAAGTAAAATTTCCGAGGCAAAATCTAAAAAAGATATGTACATTGCCCGAGCTCGATCGGCCGCATCGTCGGAAAGGCTGCAAGAAATGATGGGCAATCTCAGTACCGGCAGCGCTTTGAGCGCGTTTGAACGGATGGAAGAGAAAGTCATGGAGCTAGAAGCTCGCTCCGAAGCAATCGCAGAACTCGGAACTAATGATTTAGAAAAGAAGTTTCTCTCTCTCGAAGGCGCCGACGATGTGGATACCGAGTTGGCGGCGATGAAAGCACAAATGCTTCCGGGCAACAATACACCCAAATTGCCGTCGAGGGAGCCGCCCGCATCCTGAACCCCAGACAACAGAACAAGAGTCGGGACGAGCAAAAACTTCTCAACAGCCTAGCTAGAGATGGCTCGAAGCCTGTTGGGGAATTCCCGGATCGAAGTTAAACTCAAGAGGTAGGTGCATGAATAAGCTTGCCTGCATCACATTACTCGATCGCTTTAAACTGGATTTATCTGTCTGCAAAAATTGCCAAAAACTAAATCGCACTAAAAATCTGACCAGAGTGAATTTCACAACTGCGGGCTAGGGCTATCAAGCCTGCTTTCCGCCTACTTCGTACACCTCACCCAGGAAAAATAGCATTATGGGATTATTTGACCGCATTAGCCGAGTCGTCAAAGCCAATCTTAACGATCTGGTCAACAAAGCTGAAGACCCGGAAAAGATTTTAGAACAGTCTGTTACGGATATGCAGGAAGACTTGGTGCAGTTGCGTCAGGCCGTTGCCAGCGCGATCGCCACTCAAAAGCGTACCCAGACTCAGTACAATCAAGCTGAATCTCAGTCTAACCAGTGGCAGCAGCGCGCTCAGCTAGCCCTGCAAAAAGGAGACGAGACTTTGGCCAGGGAAGCGCTAGTTCGCAAAAAGTCTCACGCTGAAACGGCGGCTACCCTGAAAGCCAGTCTGGATCAGCAATCGGCTCAGGTGGAAAGTCTCAAGCGCAACTTGATCGGTTTGGAGAGCAAAATTTCCGAAGCTAAGACTAAGAAGGATATGCTCAAAGCGAGGATATCCGCTGCTAAAGCTCAGGAACAGCTCAACAATTCCATTGGCTCCCTGAATACTGGCAGTTCAATGGCAGCTTTCGATCGCATGGAAGAAAAAGTTTTGCAGATTGAAGCTCGCGCGGGGGCTTCGGCAGAACTCGCCGCCGGCGGCAGCAATTTAGAGGAACAGTTCCGCTTGCTTGAAAGCGGCGGTGATGTTGACGACGAGTTGGCTCAGATGAAAGCTCAACTTACCGGGGGTTCTGTGTCTCAAGGTCAATTGCCTGCAGCGGGTAAAACGGCAGCAGCTAGTAGCTCGGAGTCGAGCCCGGTGATTGATGCTGAGTTGGAAGAATTGCGATCGCAGCTCAATAAAATGTAAATCTCTATCAAAATTTACTTATTTCTCAGATCGCAGGTTTGATAGAATGCTCCGCCGACCTACAGGACTAGCTTGGGAGGTCGGAGTTTTTTTGACTAATTTTCACTAATTTTATCATTCACAAAGTAGGAATTATGTCAACTATATTTATATTGATTTAAGGAATTAAGTGTTTAAAAAGTGATAGAGTAATTTTATTCCTTGCAAGATGGCTAGCTTGGGAGGTCAATCGATTTTAGATTTTAGATTTTAGATTTTAGATTTTAGATTTTAGATTTTAGATTTTAGATTTTAGATTTTAGATTTTAGATTTTAGATTTTAGATTTTAGATTTTAGAATTGAAGCATTGGCCCCACGGATAAATTTCGGGGGCAAGTTTCATCGGATACAGGTTTTTTATTTCTGGACGGATGAATGACGTGGCGGGTATCCTCGATGCTTTCGGTTAGAGTTTTTTCAGTAATTGTGAATTACACAAACTAGAGTTGCTGTCAACTATCTTTATATTGAGTTAAGGAATTAATTGTTTAAAAAGTGATAGAGTAATTTTATTCCTTGCAATTGCGTCGGCTGCGCCCGATCGTAAGTGTAAATAACTATCAAATATGGCTAATCTGTCATGCCCGTGCAATTTTCTAGAGGCTTTTGTAAAATCAAGTTTTTCAAGGCATTAGCACTTGGTTTTTCAATTGCAGCTATTTGCCCCGCACTCCTATCAGCTCTAAGTCTTGGCGAGTCGATGGTTGCTACCGACTCAGGGGTGCAAGCGCCAATTTTGCATGATCATTTACCGTCTCAATTCAAACTAGATCAAGAAACAGCAGACGATCGCGATCGGCTTCGTGATTTATACTCGGGTTCAGAATTAGATAAAGACACTACAGAGCAAGAAAATAGCATCCCGGAGTTCGATCAATTGACCCAAAGTGAGGCCCCAGAAACTCTCCCTCCATTGCCGAACCGAGGAGAAAACAGACACGAATTTCCGATTCCCAACCCGCGACGGCCAAATCCGGCTCCTCTCCCATAACCCGCGCCGCCAGCGCCCTTGCTTTCAGCCGAACAGCTTTTGCCGCCTGCTGTTCCCCCACCGACACAGCCTGCATAATTGCTAAGATTGCGGGTACGATAAAAGTCGATCGATTTGAAGTAGTTGGCAGTTGACTTACCGCGAGCCGATCGTGCAAAATCCGAGAAGAGAAATCGCGATCGGTATCGGTACCAGCAGGCGAGAAAGCGATACATCTTTGCTGGGAAAGGATTTTCCGTTGTCGCCGGAAGCAGATAATCGGGGCAGAAATCGGGTTGCGGTGCTGAGGCTGTTTCAGGATTTTACTCAGAGGGGAGAGAGATGTCTTGGCGGGGCGATCGCACTTTTGTCAGGGAGTGGCAGCATTTGGCGCTACGGTGAGCAGCAGCAGCCCTGACAGTCGATTTTTGATTTGGCGGGGTCATTCGATTTTAGATTTTAGATTTTAGATTTTGGATTGACCCCACGGATAAATTTGGGGGCTTGAGGATTTTAGATTTTAGATTTTGGATTGATTCCACGGAATAAATCACGTGGCGGGTACCACCTTTGAAATTCGCTTGTCAATTGCAGTACGTGCGGTTGTGGGTTCCTGAGAAGCTGCTGCTGGTGCGATCGGGTGTGAAATTGGCTGGGGCAGAGCTTTTGTCGATCGAACCATTGGGTATAGGGGACTCAGACACATTGCGGGGCTACCGTCAATCGATTTTAGATTTTAGATTTTAGATTTTAGATTTTAGAGGCGACCCCACGGATAAATGCTCTTTCTTGAGGATTTTCGATTTTCGATTTTCGATTGATTCCACGGATAAATCACGTGGCGGGTACCACCTTTGAAATTCCTGGTCAGGAGGCTTTGCTGGCCGATAGCGGGATTTGTGATTCAGCCGAGTTGCGGTATCCGATGCAAGCGCACCCGCGACAAACAGGGAGTTTTGCAGGTGACGGCGTTTGTGGATTTTGGCAATGTTTGGAATCCCAGGGAAAGCGCGGTTTTGGAAGCGAATACTTTGCTGTCAGCGGGATTGCGGCTGCGGTGACTGTAAGGGGCGAAAGGTGGAATGCTCGCAGAGGCTGGGCAATTTCTTTGATTGATATTAAGTCGAGCAACAGGAGTTTACAAGAGCGCGGGCTGTATTTTTCTGTATAATTCAAACCTTTTTAGGAAAAGAGTCGTTTTGCCCTTGGCGGAACTGAGCAATTCCGCTATATAGTAATAAGTATCATTTGGCACTCCTCTGTAGCTGCCAAGAGTGCATTTTACGGAGAATCTTTAAATTAAACTATGTCTAAGGTGCGGTTGCTGCTTTTAAGTTCTTTTGCTTCCGGTTTTGGGCTTTGCTCAATCATTTTGGCGATGTTTACGATGACTTCCCGGCTGTCGTTTACGTCTTTTTTTACATTTGTTTTAACTTTGGTGTTTTTTGGAATTAATCTGCTTTTTGCTTTGCATTATTATACAGCGATTACTAAGCAATTGAGTGTTAAAAACAAAAGGAAAGCGAGAATTTAGCGGTTGTGAAGCAGAAGCGGAAAAAGGCATGGAGAGTTATTTATGGAATTTGAATGGAATCCAGAGAAAGCGACACTAAATGTTGAGAAGCATGGTGTTTCCTTTCAAGAAGCCACAACCATATTTAATTAATGACCACGAATTTCTTGATGCTACCCGCCACGTGATTTATCCGTGGAATCAATCCCAAATCGAAAATCGAAAATCCTCAAGCCCCCCGCATTTATCCGTGGGGTCGCCTCTAAAATCTAAAATCTAAAATCTAAAATCGATTGACCCGCTATCTGTAACTTTTCCCGATCCTCAGCATTCCATCGGAGAAAGCCGGTACGTTATTATTGGTATATCCAGGTATGGACAACTTTTAATTGTTGCACACACCGATCGAGGAGAAAAAGTAAGAATCATCAGTGCCAGAAAAGCTACCCGCCAGGAGCAGAGGTTTTATGAAGAAGGATATTGAGAACGAAATGGAAGACGAATTACTTGCTGAGTATGACTTTGCTCAGATGAAAGGAGGTGTTAAAGGCAAGTATGTTGAGCAATATCGTGCAGGGACAAACTTGGTGCTTTTAGACCCCGATATTGCCCAAGCTTTTCCTAATGATGCAGCAGTGAATGACGCATTGAGGATGTTAATCAAAATTGCACAGCGCCAGCAGTCAAATACTGCGGTGCAGCGGAGCCACGAAGGATCTCAACTTTGAGAACGCGATGTCAGGAGATTGTGCGATCGCCCATATTATTTATTTGCTCAAAAAGCGATCGCCTGTGCGTTGAGACAATTATCTAGCTGCCAGCCATAATTATTTAAGGTCTAATTATTTAGGAGGTGCGATCGTGGTTATTACTCAAACCAACCCGCCAAATCTTCCCGATGCGACAAAGACTCGCTTTACTCCAGATGAATACCGGGCGATCGAGGAAACAGCCGAAGAACGTCACGAATATTGTAACGGAGAGATTATCGCTATGCCAGGAGGTTCAGAAGTCCACAGCCGTATTACCGTAGACATTACGACTTTTCTTAACGTGGCTGTGCGAGACACAAATTTTCAGATCTATAACGGCGATCTACGAATTTGGATTCCTAGCTTCCATCATGGAACTTATCCCGATGTTATGGTCATCAATGGCGAACCAGAATTCAATGGCGATCGCACGGATGAAATTCTCAATCCTTTACTGATTGTGGAGGTTCTTTCCCCCTCTACTGAAGGCTACGATAGAGGTGAAAAGTTCAGAAAATATCGCTCTCTTGCTAGTTTTTGTGAATATTTGCTGGTTAGTCAAGCTGAACCCTATATTGAGCAATATTATAATGGCGATCGCCCAAGTAGCGATCGCTGGCAATGGCAAGTTTGCGATCGGCTCGATCGGGCGATCGTCCTGCACAGTTTAAATATAGAACTTCCGATGTCTGAAGTCTACCGCCGCATTAATTTTTAAGGGCGATGTTTTAGAGTTTGAAAAGGATTCTATTTAACTAGAAATATAAGTTTAGGAAAAAGCTATGGCTACTCTAATTCAAAACCAAAGGTCAAACCTCACTGAAAACCAAGTTGAAACACCAGCAGATAAAAAAATCTGGACTGATGCGGAATTCATGGCACTCAACCGAGATGGACACCGCTATGAAATTGTGAATGGAGAACTAATTGACATGGGGAATTCGGGTGCAAAACACGGTTATATTTGCAGTATCTTGATGATTTTGCTCGGTGGGTATGTCCACATTCAAAAGCTAGGCGCGATGTTCGACTCCAGCACTGCTTTTAAGATGAAATCAGGAAACAAGCGATCGCCCGATGTTTCCTTCATGGCAAAAGAACGCCTGCAAGGGCTAGATGAGCTCCCCGATGGCTTCCTAGAAGGTGCGCCGGATCTGGCCGTAGAAATCCTTTCTCCTAGCAATACAGTGGCAGAAATTCACGACAAACTCGTAGAATATTTCGAGAATGGGGCGCGTTTAGTCTGGGTGATTCATCCTCAAGAACAGTATGTGTTAGTTTATCGATCGTCCCAAGAACCCGATCGCCTGCTTAAGTCCGTTAACTCCCTCGATGGGGAAGAAATCGTCCCCGGTTTTACTCTCCCGATTGCCGAGTTATTTCAGAAACTGGCTTTTTAAGCAAATATGATATAAGCTAGTTATAAAAACTTATAGGAATCTTGTATGCTGGAGTCATTTCAGATACACAACTTTAGACTATTTAAACACCTTGAAGTTAAAAATCTGGGTCGTGTCAACCTGATTGTTGGCAAGAATAATTCAGGAAAGAGTACATTTCTTGAAGCAGTAGAACTATATGCCAGCAACGCTTCTGCTACCGTCATGCTTGAACTTGTAGAGTCTAGGCAAGAGACTTGGTTTAGCGAAGCTCAGCCACATTCCCAAAATTTTATCAGTAATCCTGTGCGGCATCTATTCTTTGGGCATAAATTGCCCAGCATAGGAGGAGATGGGATTTCTCTTGGAGAAGTTTCTTCAAACATAAAACTCCGGATCGGCGCTGGCGCATACCAGAATAAAAATGATGACGAAGGCACAATCAGGAAAATTCGCATCTCTGATGTGGAGTTTGACGAAGATATATCTAATGTTGAAGTTTTTCTCGTAGCAGAAGAAGGCGAAAGAACTAGAAGAATTTTCAGATTAGATAGAAATATCAGAGACATTCGACGTAGCTCTAGAATTTTTTATGAAAGGCAGGAATCAGAGTTAAAATACACGTGGCAGATTGTTTATACAGCAAATATGCCTAATCGAAAATTAGCTGCTCTTTGGGATTTAACGAGCTTGACAGATTTAGAGTCGGAGGTTATTTCTGCGCTTCGTTTAATTGACGAGCGAGTTACTGGAGTCGCTTTTGTAGAGGACTTTAGTATAGGTACTGCAAGTGACAACCGTGTTCCTTTAGTAAAAATTAAAGGCATAGACGAACCATTACCTCTCAAGAGCATGGGAGATGGTATGACTCGTTTGTTTCATATAATTGTTGCACTTGTGAATGCTCGAAATGGACTTCTATTAATTGATGAATTTGAAAATGGATTGCACTGGAGCGTGCAACCGAAAGTTTGGGATATTGTTTTTCAGATATCGGAGAGACTTAATGTTCAAATTTTTGCAACAACTCACAGCCGCGATTGTATCAAGGGTTTCTACCAAGCCTGGAATAACTATCCTACCCTGGGTGCTTTCTTCAGATTGGATGCCAAAAATGAATCGATAAAAGCAACAGAATATACATCTGAGACCCTGAGTGATTCTATTGACATGGATGTTGAAGTACGATGAGTAATACAAGCGAGGTGTCTGAGAAGGATAGTGTTTGCAAGCAAGATACAGATAGAGTTTTACTTGTTGAAGGAGATAATGATTGCCATGTGGTGATGGCTTTATGCAAAGCTCATAATGTTCCTAAGACTTTCGGCATCTATCAATGCGGTTCAGATATCGGGGTTTTGAAGCGACTAAATGCGCTGATTATACGTCCTAATCCTCCTCAAGTAATAGGAGTTATGCTTGATGCTGACAAGCCTTCTCTTGAAGGCAGATGGCAAAGTATAAAAGGCAAGTTACAACATTACAACTATACGTTACCGAACAAACCTGATGCTGATGGAACGGTAGTCGAGCCTTCTTCAGATGAACCTAAACTGGGGTTTTGGCTGATGCCTAATAATCAAGATTCTGGTATGTTAGAAGACTTTTGTGCTGAACTTGCAGAACCAGCATCTTTGACATTTGCACGAGAATGTGTTGAACAGGCACAGGATAGTAAAGTAACAACATTCAAAGACGTGCATCGTAGTAAAGCAGTGATTCATACATATCTTGCTTGGCATGATGAACCTGGTTATCCTTTGGGAAAGGCAATTACAAGTCAAGCTTTGCGTCCTCACACAGATGTCGCTGTAAAATTCAGTAATTGGTTAATACGTTTATTTGTGGAAGGAGCGCTCGCGTAATTCCCGCGCTCGTCCTCAGAGAGCGATCGCAAAGTATAATAGAGTTAATTTATCTCAAAATTCCACGGAATAAGCTAGTAATATAAAAATAACTTCTAGGAGGCTATAAAAATGACAAGCATACCTAACGAACAAACATCTATCATCCGTACAGAAAGAGGACTAGCGATCGCAGGTACCCGCATCACCATCTACGACATCATGGACTATGTGACGGCTCAATATCCGCCTAAGTTTATCAGGGGATTGTTTGAGCTTACAGAGGAACAAATTAACGTGGCTTTAACTTATATTGAAGATAGGCTGTAAATATCCTCTAGCTTTTAAGGGACAAATGAAAGTTACAAAACAATTATTACTAACAAGTTTGGGGTTTGTTACTTTGAGTTGGGGAGCAGTAACCCAAATTCAGGGGATACCGAGAGCGATCGCTCAAACACAAGTTCCCATGAGGTTACAACACGCGGAAGGAACTTATACCCTTACGGTGTCAGAAACCAATACCACAAAATCTGCTTATGGGGGTCAATTGCGCCTCTATGACGTGCATATTGCGAAGATGTTTGAGGTGACATATTCGGACTGTCAGGAGATACCCAACGCTGGCGGTAGAACTTGGTACTACCGCGCCGGAAATGGTAAAATTGATATGGGGCAATTCAGAATAAACTGTCAGTTGGCTAGCGATATTGCTAATACTTATGGTTTAGGGAAACCAGAGCGTACTGCGATCGAATATTCTCAGGGGGAGGCTGGGCGGCCCATATCGAGGACTCGTTCTATTCCAATTTTAGATATTACTGGTAATAAAATTCAGCGGTGGACTAATTTTGTGCAAGGGTTTCGCCCTCAGTCTGCTAATTCTGAAAGTGGTAATTCGCGATCGAGTATTTCTTTTCCAGTTCGTGAAATTGTATCGCAGATTCAAGGTAAGACGAGAGTACCAATTTTTCTCCCCAGTCAGCTTCCATTCTCAGAAAAAATTTACTTAAAAAACCGAGTAGAAACAAATGGCTATAGTGTTGAAATGGGCCACATACCTAATTGCAGCAGTACGCCTTGCTATATCGGGAGTATCTCAGCAGAAAGAGGTGGAGAACCAGCCCAACCGCCCCCTAGAGGATTCAGGAGTGAATTCAAAACCATTCAATTAGCCGGCAGAACACAAGGAGTTTTTTCTAATGGCTGCGGTGCTTACTGCACGGCCTTAGTGGAGTGGCAGTATCAAGGCGTTTTGTATCGAGTAACGATGAAGAATGGGCGAGAGGAAACGCTAGTTCAAATAGCTAATTCTGCTATTGAAGCTGGGCCTCGTTAGTTAAATGTGCAGATAATAGTGCGTCATGGCAAGTCCTCTTATCCAATTGGAGATTTATTTTGCCTGACGCAGCGTAAAACTGCTATCTAGATAGAAAGCATATCAATTCTAAACTTTTAAGCCGGAAATTTCGCCTGCAAAACATTCTTTTTAATTTGTTCCTCTAATTCATTGACCACCCACATTACACTATGTTCGGGCTCGCTCAAAATAGATTTTTTAATGTCATGTAAAGAGTTGACTAAATCTTCACGCAAACGGGGCTTGTCTTCTTTAACTCCTTGCGTATAATCCCAATAATCCCAAGCGATTAAACCTATGGCAAGGGTAGGCTCAATCATACTTCCTAGTTTCGCAGAAAGAGCAGCTACAGCTTTACTACCTGCTTTAGCAGCAATTGTAGCCGTAATTTTAGCAGTCCCAGCAGCACCTACAAATCTTACTAAAGATACTTCATCTCCTCGTTCATTTTGTAGCCTAAAATTTATACCTTCTAAATATTTAGCCCAGTCGGATTGGGGAATTGTATACATTTTTGGTACATCATCAAACTCCTTAGATAATTGTTCAATATAAAAATTAGCTGTATCAATTACTATTGTATGAAATTTCATCTCTGCTGAATTTGCTTGCAATACTCTCCTCGAAAATTCTCTTTGAATATTGTCATTTATGCTTTTGGCAATCTTTTCATTGACTATAGTCGGATTAAACCCATTCATAACATTCTCGCCTATATATTGAAAAAGAACACCAAATTCTTGCTGTTTCTGATTAAAATAATTAAAATACCAATTTAAAAAATCCGTATCAATTCGATTTATTAAATCAGCTTCCCACCGATTCAATTCATTGTTAGCATATTGTTTAGCACTTTGATTGGCACTGTTCACAGCTTTTTTGAAAGCTTCTTCTCTTCCACCAAAGGCCACTATAGATTGAGTAACTTCTAGGGAGGGATGAGAGGTTAATTCTGCCGCTAAAGCCTGACTCATAACTAATCGTCCCAGTAACGGGATGAATACAATTAGAATTATAATCGACCAAATAATGATACTAACTATCTTAGAAACTTTTACAATCCGCGATTTTTGAGTAGGTTCTTCAGTAAGCTGAGATTCACCAAATTCTTTAGCCTTCAACTCAATGGTCACTAATTCTTGAGCGCCCAAGACATCAGTTAATTTTTGATCTAGCTTTTTGGCAATCAACTGACGACCATAAGGTATTCCATTTGAATGACAAACAAGGTTATTCTTTTCGTCTAAAAACACCTGTCCTAAAATTTGCCCTTCGGGATGCTCTTGGCGAATAATTGCTCCTTTTTTTAAATTAGGAGTTCCTGGACGATCGCTCTGGAAATAACTGATAGCCTCCTCAAAGGTTATCCCCTCTAAAACTTCAGGTGTCCCCATAATGCGTGGCAAACATTTATTAAATTCGCCAACTATCCGCTGCACCTCCCCAGAAGTGAGTTTCTGCTCTCCTTGAGAGGCGTCTTTGGCAAACCAGTTAAACGGTGTCATATTTCCTCCAGAGCATTTGATAACTTATAAACTTCTACTATATTCCTTATATCTCTCCCGATCATAATTTAATATAAAAATGTATTTTTGGCTATTCATAAAAGTGTTATTTAGTGTACACTTACCTTTTTTAAAAAAATTTATTAACAAGAAAAAGTGTTATTTAGTTTTCCAGGTGTTATAAAGTGTGATATAGTGTGATGACCAAAACTCAACCCCCTTTTAGGTATGGACATCCAAGAGGTTTTACAATGGACTGACGAGCAAGTATTTGTGAAGACGGGAAAACATATTGATTCATTACAAAGCTCTATCTTAAAAGAAGTTTGGGAGGGTGAGAAATATCATAAAATAGCTAAAAAGTGCAATCGTAGTGAAGATCATATTAAACAAGTTTCTAGAAAATTATGGAAGATGCTTTCTGACATATTGGGAGAACATATTAAACAATCTAATGTTCGCTCTATTTTAGAAAGCAAAGCATTATCTAATATTTACAACAATAATGGTGCACAGATTGTTGGTTACATTAATAGTCATATCAATATCTGTGGAGAAAAACGGCAAGATGCAGAAGATACAGAAACCCGATCGCCCTCACCGCCTGAATCTCCCCAAAATCAAGCCCGATCGCCCATAATCGATTTAACAGACGCACCCGAACTCCCTTACTTTTACGATCGCACCTCAGAACTCTCCACCCTCAAACAATGGATTTTGCAAGCCCATACCCGCTTGATTACCATCTACGGCTTAAGCGGAATTGGCAAAAGTGCGATCGCCCTCAAACTCATCGAACAAATTCAAACCGAATTTGATTATATTATTTGGTTAAGCCTCACCAACACTCCCGCACTTTCCACCCTCCAAACCGAACTCAAGCAATTTTTTGGGCGATCGCAACAACTCCCATTACCCACAATCATCGATTATTTCCGATCTTCTCGCTGTCTAGTAATTCTTGATGACGTACAGAATATTTTTAGTAGCAGTCAATTAGCAGGTCAATATTTAGCAGGCTATGAAGACTATGGCAAATTTTTCAAACAAATTGCCACATCCTCTCATCAGAGTTGTTTAATCCTCCTCAGTTGGGAAAAACCCAAAGAAATCGCGAATTTAGAAGCCGAAAACCTCTCCACGCGAAGCTTACACCTCAAAGGGTTAGGACAACAAGCCGCAGAAATTTTCCAACAAAAAGGATTAGTCGATGAGGAAAAATGGTCAGACTTGATCGCCCTTTATCAAGGTCATCCTTCCTGGTTAAATATCATTGCTGCAACTATTTTGGAGTTGTTTGATGGTAGCGTTTCCCTGTTTTTATCCGAGGTAAATGATTTATTCTTGGGTGACTTAGAACCCATCTTGGAATCTCACCTAGAGCGTTTATCAGGCTCAGAAAAAAAGGCATTATACTGGTTAGCAACTCAAAATGAAACTGTAGATATTTCCCGAAAAGCTACTGATAGTGAATTATCCCAACCAGAATTTTGGCAAGCTATACAATCTTTAGCGCGACGTGGCTTAGTGGAAAAAGTGTTAGTAGGAGGGCGATCGCTCTTTTTCCTCAATCCCGTATTCAAAGCATACATTCAGTGCAGGTGAAATATTATATAATCTATGAGAGATTACATTTCTTACATTTAACGAATAGAAAGCAAATCTTATGAAAACATTTACCGCTATAATCGAAAAAGATTCTGAGACCAAGCTTTACGTTGGTTATATTCCTGGATTTCCTGGGGCGCATTCCCAGGGAGAAACCTTGGATGAGTTACACGAGAATCTGCGTGAGGTAATTGAGATGCTCCTAGAAGATGATACTCTCGTCATTCAGACTGAGTTTATAGGTACACAACAGATTGTGATCCGATAAACATGAGCAATATCCCAGTTCTGAAACCACAGGAAATAGTCCGCATACTAGAGAACCTTGACTTTGTAGAGGTGCGTCAAAAAGGCTCACATAAGCAGTTCCGTCACCAAGATGGGCGAGGAACTACTGTTCCTTTTCATAAAGGGCGTGATATATCACCTCGATTGCTTCAGCGGATTGCAATTGATATTGGCTTGACAGTTGAGGAAATGTTGGAGTCCCGGTGAGTTTACGTGAACTACGTGACTACTTTTTGCCCCAATTGCTGCTGCAAAACTACCGAAATCCGGGAACCGAAACTGCTGGGAAACAAACTCCGGCCCAGGCAAAATGTGAGGGGAAAGCAGGATTTTTGTAATCGCTCTTCTGAACTTCTACAACGATCGCATAAAAGCATTCACCGCATCATATTGGTCTGCCATACGCGAATAGAACTCGATCGATCGCAAATCCAAATCCGCCAACAGTTCACTCTTACTCACCAACTCATACCCCGTTGGGCGCAAACAATAAACCGAAATTACACCATCCTCCCAAAACCAAACCTCCTGCACACCCACCCGACGATAGATTTCCAGCGTATCAATTCCACCACTCGTCACTGTCACCTCGATCGCCAAATCTGGAACCGACTTGCGCGTACCCAAACAATAAGACTCATCTGGTTCCTTCCGTGCGCCTAATTTCTTCATCCCGATAGTTGTACTGCCGCGCCCGTAGAAACGAATATTTCTCATCCGCATATAAATTTCTAAAAGCTGGCCTAAAGTGTTTTTAGGTTCTTCGTGGGCCTCAGATAAAGGAGCCATAATTTCTAAACACCCATCCAAATAAGTTAAACGCGCCCCAGTGTCCGCCAAATCAGCATCCAATTTTTCCAGAGTCTCCCATGTCACGTTTGACAGGAAAGCCGCACCTTTACCCAATCCTGCTTTAGAAATTGCGACAACCATCTGACTTACCTTTCACAATCATTTTTCCATAATATACGACTTCAAAAATTTGGAGTCTATCGTAATATTCTATTCTTTAGTCCGCGGAGGCGGACTTCGTTTGTGTAGTAGCGGTTTCAACCGCCGAGTCTGATTGTTCCAAAAAATATTTTTCCCCAAACAAAAAGCGCCCCTATTTCTAGGAGCGCTTTTTGTCAATCTCAGACTAAAACTTAGCCATTGATAG
>NZ_JAUBOR010000046.1:26428-37558 GCF_036700305.1 Microcoleus sp. Z1_A1 | reverse complement strand
ATTTGTTTATGATTGCTTTATTTGGTTTTCAATGTTCGTGACGGCTTTGTGTTCCGCCATGTAAATAAACATAAAGCTTTTATTTCAGTTTGTAAAGGCCTTTTAAGAACAGTTTTTATTATGAGTGTCATAAGCTGCGCTGATAATAAGCCAGAATGCTTGCTGTATGGGGTTTTAAAAAGCAGAGTGCGGAATTTTGGGACGATCGCCCACCAATGAAGAATACTCATAATCTACCGGGGCCACGAGATTTGGGACGGGGGCAGTGTTAAGATAGATGAAGGGTTGCGATCGCCAACCGCAAAACTCGCATTGCACAGATATATGTTGTTGCGTAAGTCCGATCGATAAAAATCCCAAGGAATGTCTCGCACCGTCACCTACAGCCCTGCTTATACCCTCGTTCCCACTTACGAGTGTTTTAACCGCTGCACCTATTGCAATTTTCGGGCAGAACCCCTGCAAAGTCCTTGGCTAACACTCGCAGAAGCCGAAAAACAGCTCAACTTGCTGCAAACTCAAGGTGTAATTGAAATTCTCATCCTCAGTGGCGAGGTACATCCTCACAGTCAACGCCGAAAAGCTTGGTTGCAGCGGATTTACGATTTGTGCGAACTGGCACTTGCTCTGGGATTTTTGCCGCATACTAATGTGGGGCCGCTCAGCTTTGAGGAGATGGCACACTTAAAAGAGGTAAATGTATCGATGGGGCTGATGCTAGAACAGCTTACCCCACATTTGTTACAAACGGTTCACAGGCACGCACCGAGTAAAGTGCCGGCGCTGCGGCTGCAACAGTTAGAATGGGCTGGGGAATTAAAGATTCCGTTTACAACTGGTTTGCTGCTGGGAATTGGGGAAAGTAAGGCAGATTGGATTGAGACGCTGGAGGCGATCGCCCGGATTCATTCGCGATACAATCACATTCAAGAAGTTATCCTCCAGCCACACAGTCCCGGAAATCAACAAAGTTGGGACGGTGAAGTTTTTGATGCTACAAAAATGCCCGAAGTAATTGCGATCGCCCGCAGCATTTTACCTGATGAAATTGCCCTACAAATTCCGCCCAATTTAGTTGCACAACCAGACATATTGCTGGCTTGTTTAGAAGCAGGTGCTAGAGATTTAGGAGGAATCGGGCCGCGGGATGAAGTTAATCCCGATTATCCTCACCTGCAACACCAAACTTTAACAGAAATTTTAGCAGCAGCAGGATGGCAACTCGTAAAGCGTTTGCCTGTTTATCCTCAGTACGATAATTGGTTGCCCCAGACATTGCAAACGGCTGTTAAACAAAGGAGAGTCAATCGATTTTAGATTTTAGATTTTAGATTTTAGATTGAAAAATTGAGCCGCGTGATAAATCCGGGGGCTTGTGACCAAATTGCTTGATAGTCAGTCAATCGATTTTAGATTTTCGATTGAAGATGGGTAATTGGTAGGAAGATTCTTTAAATTGCTGCTATAGAGATTTTAAATCAAAGAACCGCCGCCATCAATCCACACTTCAGTACCTGTGATAAAGCTGGAGGAATGTGATACCAGAAATAACACTAATTGGGCGACTTCTTCGGTAGAACCTGCCGTATTATCCGTCAAAGGAATCATGTCTTGAATGGAATCAGGCGCGACTGGAATGCGATCGAGATGGCGCTTAACGGTGCTTTCTTCAATGGCAGTTAGCACCCCGCCCGGACAGATCACATTGACTCGGATTTGGCAGGCTGCGAGTTCTAGCGCCAGCATTTTTGCAAAGGCTACTTGGGCAGCTTTTGAACAAGCGTAGGCCGTGGCACCAACTTTCCTGAAGCTTCTGGTACCATTAATCGATGATGTAATTACAATTGAACCTCCTTGTTTTTTCAGATGAGGAACAGCATACTTAACAGCCAAAAATGTTCCTCTAAGGTTGGTGTTAATTGTCCGATCCCACTCATCGGGTTCTATCTCCTCTATCGGCGACCATACACCGTTAATACCCGCATTGGCAAACAAAATATCAATTCTTTGATATTCATCAAAAATTGTTTGAAACGCTTTTTGCATTTGCCCAGAATCTCCAACATCTGCGGCAATAGCCAGCCCGCAGCCTCCTTCATTGACCAACTGGCGGAGGGTTTCTTCCCCCGTGTCTAAAATCCGATCGATAATAGCAACTTTTGCTCCTTCCTTAGCCATTAAAATTGCTGCTGCACGACCAATTCCCGACCCACCGCCGGTAATAACGGCAACTTTTTCTGAAAGCTTCATAATTCTTTATATAAATATTTTTTTTTTGCGCGATCGCATAGCATAAAGATAATAGTCGATAGAGGACTAAACTCCTAACTACAAAAAAGTTTTGGTGAGCAAAATCATGAAAGTAAAAAGTGGTTTAATTTACTAATTATAGCGGTAAGGTGTGCAGTGCACACCCTACTTTAGGCAGAGGAGTAGGTCAGTTTTTAACGCAGTTCTTACGGCTGTGGCACCCAGACCGAAACAGAACCGGCGTTACACCGAAAATCAGCCCAACCATCGTCATTAGTTGTGATTGGTTCTTGGATGTGTTCGGTGATGTCAATATAAGTTCGATTCGGCTGTCCGACTTCCATAAACTTAGTGCCATCGCCTCCGTTACTGAGTACGACAGCCATGCCACCCGGATGTTCTTCATCTCCGAGTCGCGTCCAGCCAATAGTGTTGGCGTGGTCGAAGTAATCGTACTGATTGCCGTAGGAATAGGTTTGGCGCGCTAACAAGAATTTATCGAGAATAAACTGATGTTTGTCTAACCAAATCTCGTATTCATTGCCATCATTTGCTGTATCTTTATAGTTAGCGCCGTAATAGTCCGGGTAAAAAATGCACGGATATCCTTCGCGCCGCAGCAGAATTAAAGCGTAGGCAAGGGGTTTAAACCAAGCCTCGACAACTGATTCTAGGGATTGTAAGGGCTGGGAATCATGGTTGTCAACCAAGGTAACGGCGAGGGCGGGTTGCTGTTGGACGAGAGTGTTATCAAAAATTGTTCGCAAATCGTAGCTATTGCCGGCTTTGCTAGCAGCGTGGAAGTTGTAGTGGAGGGGTGCGTCAAATAAGGAGACTTTACCGTCCGTTGCTTCTAGGAAGTAGTGCAAAGCTTCCACTTCGTAAGACCAATATTCGCCGACTGCAAATAAGTCGCGTTTGACATAGTTACGAACGTGTTCCAACCATTCTTGGAAAAATTCTGCTTTAACGTGTTTGACGGCATCAAAGCGAAAGCCGTCAACGTTTGTTGTATCGACATACCACTCACCCCAGTATTTTAACTCCCCGCTGACTTCTGGGTGATCCATATCTAAATCGCAACCCATGAGGTAGTCAAAGTTGCCTTTTTCTAAGTCTACTCCTCGATCGAATTCTTTGCCTTTAAGCAGGTAAACGGCATGGGTTTCTGTGTTGTAAACATTGTAATCAATGGCGTCAAAATGCCACCAATGCCACTCCATGCTGGAATATTTTTTATCGCGGCCGGGAAAAGTAAAATGCGTCCAAGCTTTGATTTTTTGATATTCGCCTACGGTGTCATTCCGGTTGTCGGGATTGAAGGGTGTGGCTTCGGCTTCTTCTTCTGCATCGGCACCTAATTTGTGGTTGAAGACTACATCGGCATAAATCCGAATTCCAGCATCTTGTGCAGCTTTAATCGCGGCCAAATACTCATCTTTTGTGCCGTATTTCGTGCGTACCGACCCTTTTTGGTCGAACTCGCCTAAATCGAATAAGTCGTAGACGCCGTAACCCACATCCATGCCGCCGCCAGTTCCTTTATAGGCTGGTGGCAACCAAAGGGATGTAACGCCGATTTTGGCTAAATCTTTTGCAGATTTCGCTAGCTGATTCCACAGGCTGCCATCGTCGGGGCTGTACCAGTGGAAATACTGCATCATGACGCCATTTAGTTCAGACATATATTTAGTTTTTCCTGTTTTGTCAAATTGCGATCGACATTTATGTTCGTAGCTCGCTAGTTTACGTATGTCTGCAATCTATGGTTAATAAATATCATAAAAGATGGGGCTGGTAAAAAAAATCTATCTGTTGATGTATTGACAAGATAATGTAAATTTGATACTAATAATTTTAGGCAGACTAAAAAATATTAAGTTAGTGGCGATTGGGCAGCAACTCGCTCAACTCTGGTGTTCCAAGTACCGTCGATCGCCAATTCAAGCAATCTAAATCCCGGCGGGATTTTGTCAACTATAATCGGATGGCTTTTGGGTAAAAGTTGGAGGCAGGTGCTGGGTGTCCCCAAGTAGGTAACTGATCCCCGCTGTTGTTGAAATTCTTGGTGAATGTGGCCGCAAAGAACGATTTTGATTTGAGGATATCGATCGACAATTGCGAAAAATTCATCGGCATTGTGCAGCATCATTCCATCCATGATTTCACAGTCGATCGGCAAAGGATGATGGTGCAAGGCAATGATAACAGGTCGATCGCCGGTTTGTTGCAGTTGAGAGTCTAGCCAATTCAAGCTTTCTGGGGAAAGCCGCCCGCCGTCGCATCCGGCTTCCACACTCGAAAGCAATAGAAATTGCCAGTTTCCTAGCATCCATGATTTTTCTGGGGAAAGAGGCGACTGATTTAAGATTTCTGCCATGACTGGGATGTTGTCGTGGTTTCCAGGTATCCAGTAGGCGGGAATTCCGAGGGGGGCGATGAGGGAGACGAGGCGCTGGTAGGATTCGGGTGTTTCGTCTTGCGACAAGTCGCCTGTGAGTAGGAGTAAGTCGGGCGGCGGCTGTATCTGTTGCAAGCGATCGAGAACTGCTTCGAGGGTGCGGGTTGTTGAGATGCCTTTCCAAGTACGATCGAGCTCTGCAAACAAGTGAGTGTCGGTGATTTGGGCGACGAGTAGGGGAGAAACTGGTGTCATGGCTGGTGTTGCGGGCGATCGATGTAGTTATAGAATAGCCTCGGATGGGTTTTGGGGATATGGAAAAAAGGCCGATTCCCTACGGGATAGCTGCGCTTCACGAAAATTTTGACAGGTATGTTAAATTTTTCGAGATTTGGTGTACTATAAGAAAACGTCAAATTTCAGACGTGACGGCGGCATAGCCAAGTGGTAAGGCAGAGGTCTGCAAAACCTCCACCCCCAGTTCAAATCTGGGTGCCGCCTTTTTTAATTTGTGTGAAATGTGGCTAAGATGCCGTTTGGGCGATCGAGAAGTCTAATATACAAAAACCAGCGGGAGCATCTCACCTTTGCAGCCCTCCGCTAGAAATTGGAGTTTTGAGGCAGGAGTTTTGAGGCAGGAGGCAGAAGGAAAGAGGAAGAAGGAAGGAGCCAGAAGAAGTATTTTTACAAATATGAGATGCTCCCAAACCAGCCCCCACCCAACCAATAACCCTCAACCAAAATTCAACGGATCGACATCAATAATTAAACTAACAGAACGCGGCGTGCGATCGCGCAACCCGATCAAATCCGACAAATCCACCGACTCATCCAAAGGCAACTTCAGCAAAATCTGCCACCGATAGCGATTTGCCACCCGCATAATCGCCGCAGGTGCAGGCCCCAACAACTCACATCCCGGTACAGACAATCGCTGAATATACTCCTGACAAACAGACGCCAATTGTACCGCCGTCACCGCAACTTCCGCCGCATCTACACTGCTCAACCGCAACAAAATCAGCCGCCCCGAAGGTGGATAATTCAGCGCCGCTCTTTCTGCTAATTCTGTTTCCACAAAACCCGCATATTCGTGCCGCCTAACTGCTTGAATAACCCGGTGTTCGGGAGTGTAAGTTTGAATAATTACCCGCCCCGGATCGTCGCCTCTGCCCGCACGGCCCGCGACTTGAGTTAATGTTTGAAAAGCTCGTTCGCTGGCCCGATAATCTGATAAGTTCAGCAACCCATCAGCAGACACAACTCCCACCAATGTTACTCCCGCTAAATCTAACCCTTTCGTCAGCATTTGCGTACCCAACAAAATGTCAGCTTCCCCGTTAGCAAATTGCGTTAACAATCTGCGGTGGTCGCCCTTATTTTTAGTCGTATCGCTGTCAAACCGAATTGCCCGCAATTCTGGAAACAATCTCGTTAATTCCTGTTCGACTCGCTGAGTGCCACTACCAAAGTTTTTGAAGTAAGGAGAACTGCATTCCGGGCAATTTTGGGGGTGTCGTTCGGTGTGGTTGCAGTAGTGACAGCGCAATATTTCTGCTGTTCCTTCGCCGACGTGGTGATAAGACAGGGAAACATCGCAATTCGGGCATTCCATCACATAGCCGCAACTTCGACAAGAGACAAAGGTACTGTGTCCTCTTCTGTGAATAAATAGAATACCTTGCTGTTGTCTTGCTTGCAATTGTTCGAGCGCGTTTTGCAGGGAAGCGCTGAAAATTGAGCGGTTTCCTTGCCGCAATTCTTGGCGCATATCGACTATTTCCACAGGCGGCATCGGGCGGGAATAAATGCGATCGGGCAATGATAAATAATGGATATTTGGTAACGAGTAATAATCTCGGCGCGTCCCCACCAAAGTCTCTAAAGCTGGCGTTGCGGAACCTAAAATTAAGGGACAATTTTCTAATTCGGCGCGCCATTTGGCAACGGTGCGGGCGTGGTAGCAGGGGGCTGGTTGGTCTTGTTTGAAGCTGCTGTCGTGTTCTTCATCGAGGATAATTAAGCCGAGGTGAGGTAAAGGTGCGAAAATGGCCGATCGCGTGCCGATGACAATTTGCGGGGTTCCAGTCAGCATCTGACGCCATGTATCGTAACGTTCGCCGTCGGATAGGGCGCTGTGGTACACGCAAATTTGCTCGCCAAAACGGGCTCGGAATCTGTCTGTAAGTTGCGGTGTCAAACCGATTTCGGGAACGAGTACGAGGGCGGATTTGCCGCTGGCTAAGATTGGGGCGATCGCCTGCAAATACACTTCGGTTTTCCCGGAACCTGTAACGCCGTGCAGCAGCACTTGACGGAATCCCGAAAAAGAGTTAATAAACGCTAAAGCTTCAGCTTGAAAATGAGTTAAAGTCTTCGGTGCATCGGGCAATTGAGAAATTCCGCGATCGCCCCTGAGCACTTCCCTTTGGTCAATTACAACGCTACCTTTTTGTTCCAAATTTTTGACAACAGAAGAACTCGCGCTGCAAATTCTCAATAAATCGTTCAGCCACATTTCACCGCCGCCGCGCCGCAAAACTTCCAATACTTCTTGTTGGCGCTTGGTTAAATCTGTGACAAATGCACTAGCAATTAATGTCACTGCCGGTTTGAGTTGTGGTTTGGGAGGATTGGGAGGTTCTAAATAACTTTCTACCCAACCGCGTTTCAATAAATCTTTCAATCCTCGATAACTTCCCTTAACTTGTCGCTGGAGGTATTGCCAAGTGTAATCGCCGTTTTTTTGAGCTTGCAGCAATTGCAAAATTTGACTCGCTGCCGGATTGAGAAATGTTTCGGCATTCGGAGAAATTGCGTCCTTAATTAAGCGAATTCGGCGCACGGAACGGCTTAACAAACCGGGCGGCAGTGAGGCTCTAATTACTTGAATTAAAGGTGTGCAATAATAGGTGGCAGTGCGATCGAGCAATTCCCAGTAAGTCGGTGGGAAAAAACCCGCACTGACAACATCTTCGACATCTTTAACCCTTGTGGGATCTAAGTCGCGTGGCAGTTGAGAAATGAACCGAATCGCGATCGCACCTACCTGTTGACTGCCAAAGGGTACACTCAAGATATCCCCTGGTTGCACGGTAAGTTCCGCAGGTAAACGATAGGTAAATAACTTATTTTCCTCCCCAGGCGAATCCCCCGCAACCCTGTAAGGAGAGTCCACCAATACCTCGATCCACTCTGCTTGCACGGTGGGGCGCTGGGGCGGTTCGCTGCTGCAGTAGGATGCCCCGGCTTCTGCCGCTATAGGGGTTGACAAACCAAAAGTGACAGTAGACATAGGGTTGCACATCAAACTAGGAGGAGCCGCGGTCAAAGGGAGTTTTCATTATCCCTCAGTTTAGCTCGATCGATCGATCTTAGCTGCGGGAATTGGCGATCGGAATCTCGATCGCCAATTCAGTCCCTTCTCCAATTGCGGAGATGCACTCTAACCTCCCGCCGTGTTTGTCCACAACAATCTGATAGCTAATTGACAATCCCAAACCCGTCCCGTGCCCAACTGGTTTGGTGGTAAAAAACGGATCGAAAATTTTCGCTTTTACAGATTCCTTCATTCCCAGACCATTATCTTTGATGCTAATTCTTGCCCAATTATCTGCAATAATAGAAGTAGTAATTGTCATCTGGACAGGGTTAGCTTCGAGCTCGTCTAGTGAAGATTTTTGTTCTCGCTCCCGCAGGGCATCAACAGCATTATTAATGATGTTCATAAACACCTGATTTAATTGCCCAGCATAACACTCCACCTTGGGCAAATCTCCATAACTTTTAATAAATTTTATAGCCGAATGACCTGGTTGTTCTTTGGTTAAATGTTGCAATATCAACAAAGTGCTGTCAATGCCTTCGTGAATGTTAACTGGTTTTTTTTCAGCTTCATCTACCCGCGCAAAGTTGCGTAAAGTCAACACAATCTCGCGGATGCGCTCGGAGCCAAGTTTCATTGACGAAAGAGTTTTCAACAAATCTTCGCGCAGAAAGTCGATGTCAATTTTTTCTAGAAATTCTTCAATCTCTGCATCTGTTTCGGGATAACGATCCTGGTACATTGCGAGCAATTTTAAAATGTCGGCTGCGTAGTCATTGACATAGGTAATATTGCCGTAGATGAAGTTAACGGGATTATTGATTTCGTGGGCAATACCAGCTACCAAAATGCCTAAAGCCGACATTTTTTCTGCTTCAATTAATTTGAGCTGCATGGTTTGCTGGTTATTCAGAGCTGTTTCGAGTGTAGATATTCTTGCTTTTAACTTTTTTTCGGAATCTCTAAAATCCTCAGTTAGTATTTTTAGCAAAGATTCTTTTTTTTTATTAAGGGCTTCTGATTGGCTGCGTTCAGTTTCCGAATTTTCTAGTTGTTTACGCAAAATTAGATTTTCATTTTCCAGCTTTTTGATTCTTTTTTCCCAGTCGGTTGGTTCCATAGGCTATTGTTTTGAAAATAAAAATAGTGTACGCTGTAGCGCATTTAAATTGTATATTCAGGGCGGGCGGAACGCCAAACCCTACTCCCCACACAATTTTATTTTTACAAAAAATTTAAACACTGCCACAGATTAAGAGCGTTTTTATTAGAGAATTTAGTTGTCACCTTTACTTAGTTATAAAGTCGTCGCACATAGACTCTGCATTATTATCAAAAAAAATCAATATTTTATGGGTTTGGGTGGATTTAAAAATTTTATCTAAGATACATTCAAAATGTCAACATATTAATAAAAAATCGGGTTAAAACCGATCGCTACTTTTATTCTCCGCTCTCGCATTTGCGGGGTTTTCATCCGATTATTGATAAATAAGCAGGCCGATCGCAAACTTATCAAGGCGGGCCCAGTGCGAAAAATTGCCCGGTTCAGACAACCTTTGTACAAAACCCGTGGGCAATGCAAAGGGGAAATATTAAATGTGAGCGATCTCGACCGGGGGCGACGGGAAAAGTGATCTCGACTGGGTGGGCGATCGCCCACAAGCAATCTCAAGTACCAAGGCGCTTCCGAGTTCCCAGAACGCAATCACACTATACCATTGCTGAAAAATCTCAATTTAATGTGTCGATCGTACTCACACACCCGCACCATTGTGTGATAAGAACTACTACTTGTGACAACATCGACACAGCAGTTTATATTTGGAGAGTAATTGATGTCAGGTAGCGAAGTTCGTGCAGACTTTTGGATGAGCGAGTACATTACCCCCTGGGATATTTACGTTCACGGCATCATCGCGGTGCTCGCTTACAAGAAAACAGCCTATCAAGAAATGTACGTGGTTCAGACCGGTACCTACGGCAAAGGCTTAGTTTTGGACGGCAAATGGCAATCTTGTACTGGCGACGAGTTTCTGTACCACGAACCCCTGGTACACCCAGCCATGATTTGTCACGGTTCACCCAAAAAAGTCCTAGTTCTCGGCGGCGGAGAAGGAGCTACAATTAGAGAAGTGCTGCGCTGGAAAACAGTTGAAAAAGTCGTGATGATCGACATTGACGGCGAAGTAGTAGAAGCTTGCCGCGAACACCTGCCCGAAATGCACCAAAACGCCTTTGATGACCCCCGCTGCGAAGTAGTAATCGGCGATGCTTTGGACTATTTAGATAAAACTGACAATGATTGGGATATTGTCATTTCTGACTTGTCCGATCCCATTGAAGAAGGCCCATCTTTCCAGTTGTTTACCAAAGAGTATTTTGAGAAAGTTCGCAGCGTAATGTCACCTAACGGATATTTCGTAGTGCAAGCGGGCCCCGTTTCTCCGGCAGAAATGAAAATGCACGCTCGCATTGTAAATACCCTGAAATCTGTTTTCTCCAACGTTCAATCCTGCACCAGCTTTATTTCTACTTATGGAGCTCCTTGGGGTTTTGCCGTAGCTTCTAATCAAGAAATAAATACGCGACCAGATCCAGAAGTTACTGACAAATTACTCGCCGAGAAAACCACCGGCGGGTTGCGGATGTTCGACGGAATTACACTGTTGGGGTTGATGCAAGTTCCCGGTCACTTACGGCAGGTAATCGCCGCTGAAACCGAAGTTTACACTATGGCAGCACCGCCTAAGTTTTTCGGGAAAGGCTCTGTCAGTCAGTGAAGTTAAATTGAAATCGAGGTTAAGTTCCTGTAGGGGCGGGTTCACCAACAATAATTGCCAAAAACCGACAATCTCAAAAACCCGCCCCCACCCAACTAATAGCCTGTATCAACCTTTATTTATAAAATACGGGAATAATGCAGATTGAGTTGGGGGGGGCGGGTTTATTTAGATCGTGAATTACAGTCAGAGATTTGTGGTGAACCCGCCCCTACGATACAAATCAAATTATTTCCTATTTTATTTATAAAATACGGGAATAATGCAGATTGAGATTTACCGTTGGGTGGGGGCGGGTTTATTTAGATTATGAATTACCGTCAGAGATTTGTGGTGAACCCGCCCCTACGATACAAATCAAATTATTTCCT
>NZ_JAUBOR010000046.1:0-26328 GCF_036700305.1 Microcoleus sp. Z1_A1 | reverse complement strand
GAATTACCGTCAGAGATTTGTGGTGAACCCGCCCCTACGATACAAATCAAATTATTTCCTATTTTATTTATAAAATAGGGGAATAATGCAGATTGAGATTTACCGTTGGGTGGGGGCGGGTTTATTTAGATTATGAATTACAGTCAGAGATAGTTGGTGAACCTGCCCCTACCAGGTTTTATTGATTATTGCACCTCAATTTCTTCACAAACCAATTCAGCAATTTTTTTCGCCGCCCCCGATTCTCCTCGAACCGCACGCAAACGATCGCCCATTTGTGCTAATTTATCAGGATGGCTCAAATAGTCGATCGCCAATTGAGCAATTACTTCCGGTTCCAGCTTCCCAATTAACTCCGGCACAATCTCCTCCTGTGCCCAAATATTCGGCCAAGCATAAAGCTTTCCCTTTCCCAATTGCCAGATTAGCCAATTAATCGCCGTAGCAAAAACTGAACCGACTAACGGCAAATTAGCCAGCAAACCGGGCAAACCATCCCAAGCTTTCATCGCATCCAATTGCTGCGTGGGTATCAAAACAATCATCGGTACGGCTAACGAACCCAATTCGGCAGTATTCGCTCCCACAGTAGTTAAACAAAGGCTGCATTCTGATAGCAAATCGTAGGCTGGTGTCTGCGTCCAAAGTTCTACTTGCAAGTTATTTTCTGTCTGCAAAAACGGCGTTTCTGTTAAATGAAGTTCGGCGCTAGCGTTCTCAAATAAATGCAGGCAAGGATTTTGTTTCGGATCGGCAAAACGTGCTAGAGTTTGCACATCTATCGTAGGAGCAACGGGAATTACAAAGCGAGTTTGAGGGCGAAGGCGATGGATGGATTGGGCGATCGACAAACATAACGGTACACCTAAAGCTAATTTAGCCGCTTTAGAACCGGGCAACAATCCAATTAATTCTATTTTCCGTAGGGGCGCTGCCCCCGTGCCCGCCCTGCCCGATTTCTCGTTCCCTACTTCGGCGATCAAATCTCCAACAACTGTAAATTTATTAGCATAATTTTGGGGAATTTTAGCAAAAACTTCTGGTTTCATCGCCGCAAATTTATCAATCCAGCGATACCAGCGCGCGTCCCATTCAGCATAAATAACAGTGCGATATTTTAGCCTTTTTCCAATAACAACCGTAAAAAATTGATCGCCGCCTAAAAACAAAACAACTCCTGTTTCATACCAATCCCAATTTCCAGCAGTTTTGCCCGATAATAAGAATGGAAAAAAATGCTCCGGTGCTTGCACTCTGTCAACTTCTGGGTAGGAAAAAGCGATTTGTGCTTCTTTCCCGGTGGCGTGCGGACAGGGGGACAGCACCACAGAGATTCGCGCTTGAGTGCCCGCGTTTGCTAATTGCTGGCGCAAAGCTTGCACCACGGGACGCACCCAAGTTGCCAATTCTCCGGGGCCGTTGGAGAGGATTAAAATATCTACTGCCATAGGATTTAAGATTTGAAAGGATGCAAGGGAGAATTTATGACAAATTTAATTGATGCCGTCAAGACGGGTGATGTTGCCGCTGTAGAAAGTGCGATCGAACAGCGTGCAGATATCAATGCCAAAGATGAGGAAGGTGCGACGGCTTTGACAACTGCGGCTGAGGCTGGCAATTCGGCGATCGTCAAAAAATTGCTGGCGGTTGGTGCGGATGTCAACAGTCAGGATAATGACGGGTGGACGCCGTTAATGAGTGCCGCTGCTGCCGGACATACGGAGATTGTACAGCTTTTGCTGGAGGCGGGGGCGGATGTGAATGCTAAAACTAATTTTGGTTTGACGGCTTTGATGAGTGCTGCAGGTAGCGGGCGCACTCAAGTTGTGGAATTTTTAATCGATAAAGGAGCTGATATCAAAGCGTATGATAATAATACTTGGACTGCCTTAATTTGGGCGTCTTCCGAGGGTCACAAAGATGCGGTTGAGGTTTTGAAGCTAGCGCGCGATCGCCATTAGAACTATTGCCAAAATACAATGCACCCCACCCCAACCCTCCCCTTAGTAAGGGGAGGGGGCAAGATTATTCTTGTTTCCCCCCTTAATAAGGGGGGACTAAGGGGGGTGAATTTGACTTTTGCCACATATAATAGATTAAAAACTTAGAAACCGGGTTTATTCGAGAAACCCGGTTTCTGGAGGGTACAATTAATGAATAAATTTGCCCTTTTCCTATCATGGTACTGTTCGATCGAGAAATGCGTTTGCCAACTAGCGCCGAACTTCCTTCTTCGGATGATACTCCTGTGGATAACGAAAATCAAAACTTTCTTCCCAACTTACTGTTATTCTTGCTCAAATTTCACTGGCTGCAGCGGAACGACTGGTTTTTTGCCGTGGATATGGGAGTTTATCACACGACGTGAGTAAGTCATCTGGTTCCAATCGTTCCTGACGGCTTCTTGAGTTTGGGTGTCGAAAGATTCAAAGGCGATACTTTGCGCCTTAGTTACGTCCTGTGGGAAGAAAATAATATTCCCCCGATTTTTGCCCTAGAGATTGTTTCTCAAACTTACGGCGGTGAATACGATAAAAAAATTGATATTTATGCCCGGTTGGGCGTGCTGTACTATGTGATTTACAATCCCTACTACTGGCGACGAGACCAACATCAACCGTTTGAAGTTTATCGTTTGGTAAATGGCGAGTACGAACAGCAAATTGGTGAACCTTTCTGGATGCCGGAAGTGGGTTTAGGCATTGGTCGAGGTCGTTACAGCGATGGGGAAACACCGTTGGAGGTTTTGTACTGGTTTGACGAACGAGGTAGTAGGTATTTGACGGCTGAAGAATTGGTAGATCAATATCGCGATCGCTTCGGCGAGTTGCCGGAATAGGCAAGTGCGATCGCCCATTTTTTGAAAGTGCGATCGTAGCAACAGCACACCAATGCCACCCCCGAATAGGTGCGATAATTCTATCCAATTAAAAGTGTTGCAAAAGGCGATTCTGGTAATAGATTCAACTTGAGATTTCCGCCACCTTCAATAACCGCGATCGTGTCAAAGCGACTAACTTGAGTAACTCCATTTTGAAAATCGGTTGGAAAGCCGTTCGTTTGGATAGCTAAATCTCGATTATTGTTGATCGGAACAATCAAGAATTGCTCTAAATCATACCCTGCTAGCTGGATGCTGTCCTGACCTTGGGTAAAGTTCCGAATAGTAGCAAAACCCGACCCGATGTAGAACTGTGCGATTCCGGCCGGGTTCCCCTTACTGCCTACTAAAGGTGTACCAAGTACAAATGTATCGCGGCCACTACCGCCAAGGAGAGTATCGAATTCATTGTTGCCGTCACTTTCATAATTTCTACCGGAACCAAAGCCATTACCTGTACCTAAACCTACTTCAACTCCAATTAATTCAACTTTCCCCATCCCGGAACCAGTCAGGATGTCATTCCCGGAAGTTCCGACAAAAGTAGCAGACCGATTTGGCTCGTTTTTGCCGAAATTGACGTAATGTTCGCGACCAGTTTTCAAGGCTCCCGATTCTACAAACGGCAGAATGTCGAGGTTTTTTTGTAAGTATTCCGGTTCCAATAAAGAAGTCCCAAACTGACCGTCTTTGATGCCGAATTCAATGAAATGCTGGTAGCCATTTTTAAAAGTTCCATTCTGAATAAACGGCTGCAACTGTCGGTTATTTGCTACATAAAACGCTTCGTCATACTCAGCGGATACGCGAGTGCGACCTTCTTCGTAACCGAACTGGATAAAGTGGTCTAGCCCGGTCGCAAAAGGCGCATTTGGGTTGTTGGGGGTGCGGACTAAGGCAGCGATGTCGGGGTTGCCCGCAAGGTAAGTAGCTTCGTCAAAATATCGCGATACTTTAGTTAAGCCCCCGGCTTGACCGAATTTTTCAAAGTGTTCTTTTCCAGATTGGATAACTCCTGCATCAATGGCTGGTTTCACCCAAGGATATTGAGCAAGGTAGTATTTTTCGTCAAAAATTGCGTAATTAGCCATGTTTTCCCACTGCGGCTTTAATGAGCTGTTTATGCAATTTATCAATAATCTGAAACTGAGACAATTACCTGATCGGGTGATTTTTTCCAAGTGTCAGTCAAATCTCATTTAAGCTCTATAAAGATGTCGTAATTCATCGTTGTTTATTGGAGAAAGTAAAGTGCGATCGCGGAATGCGAGTTGTTGGCATAGGAAAGTGCGATCGCACTCCCCAGCAGCAATCAGGCAAATCCTGAATACCTTCGATATTTCTACCCAAGTAAAGCTCTAAAAAAACTAGAGTCTGGTAATGGATTCAACTTGAGATTTCCGCCACCTTCAATAACAGCCAGCGTGTCAAAGCTACTAATTTCTGTAACTCCATTTTTAACGACGGGCAAGCCGTTGGTTTGAATAGCTAAATCTCGATTATTGTTAATGGGAAACACCAATAATTCCTCTAAGGAAGTCCTTACTAGCTGAATATTATCCTGACCTTGGGTAAAGTTCCGAATTGTCGCAAAACCCGGCCCGATGTAGAACTGTTGGAGGTTCGACAAGCCCCCCATCGTGCCTAGTGGCAACTCTGACAAGTCGCCGAGCACGAATGTATCGCGACCGCTACCGCCAATTAGAGTATCGAATTCATTGCTGCCGTCACTTTCATACCGTCGAAGGCCCCTAGGGGCTTCTACTTCAACTCCAATTAATTCGACCTTCCCCACCCCTAAACCAGTGAGGATGTCATTGCCGGAAGTTCCGACAAAAGTCACCGGCCGACCGGTCGGATCGAATTGCCCAACCTTGAAATAGTATTCGCGAGGGGTTTTCAAGGTTCCAGATATGATCAGCCCAGCGGCCTCGTTATTGAAGAATTGTGGTTCAAAGAAAGAAGTAGGCAACCGACCGTCTTTTACCCCGAATTGAATGAAATGCTGGTAGCCATTTTTAAACGTTCCATTCTGAATAAACGGCTGCAAATCTCGGTTAGTTGCTACATAAAACGCTTCGTCATACTCAGGCGATACGCGAGTGCGACCTTCTTCGTAACCGTATTGGATAAAGTGATCTAAGCCTGTAGCAAAAGGCGCATTTGGATTGTTAGGAGTGCGGACAAAGGGTTTAAGCTCTGGATTTCCCTCAAGGTAAGTTTCTTCGTCAAAATACCGCGATATTTTGGTGAGGCCGGCGGCTTGACCAAATTTTTCAAAGTGTTCTCTTCCAGATTTGATGATGCCTGCATCAATGGCTGGTTTCAGCCACGGATATTGCGAAAGGTAGTATTGTTCGTCGAAGATATCGTAATTCATAGTTGGCTGTTTAAAGTAAAGTGCGATCGTACTTTTTTATAAAACCATCGCCCACCACCAATAAAAAATCATTAATCATCAGCCTGAGCTAATGACTAATGACCAATGACTAATGACCAGTGACCAATGACTATCCAATCAAGAAAGTACCATTACCGTTAGATTCTTGGAAGCTTAAACCCAAGCTTGCTCCTCCTTCAATCACGCCTAGCACGTCTCCAAAACGCTGGATTGACAAATTGCTACCAACCGGAGTCAGGCTGTAGCCGTTTAAAGAAGTTCCTTGCAGTTGGATAAAATCGCTTTCTATGTCGAAGTTGCGAATGGTAGCTTGACCGTTACCCAAATACAGCGGTGTCGGGGTGACATTCCCGGCTGTAGCAGGAACTCCGAGTACGAATCTATCAGCTCCCGGACCACCAATCAGGACATCGAATTCATTTGTGCCAAAGCTTTCATACTGCCGATTGCCTTGGGGATCAATACCTACTTCCACTCCCACAAGTTCGACATCGCCCACGCCCACACCAGTTAAAACATCGTTGGTACGGGTGCCGACAAAAGTCGCGTCGCGGGCAGGCTCAAATTGTCCAAAATTGAAAAAGTGTTCGCGCCCTGTTTTCAAGTTTCCAGAGTTGACAAACGGCACGATGTCGGGGTTTTCTTTTAAGTATTCCGGTTCAAAAAATGAAGTCCCAAACCGACCTTCTTTTGCCCCGAATTGAATGAAATGGTCGAAGCCTGATTTGAAAGTTCCGTTTTGAACGAACGGTTGGAGTTCAGAGTTGTTTGTTAAATAAAAGCTTTCGTTGTATTCGGGTGATACTTGGGCGCGGCGCTGTCCTTCATCGTAACCGAACTGGATAAAGTGATCGAGGCCTGTAGCAAAAGGTGCGTTTGGGTTGACTGTGCGGACAAAGGCTGCGAGGTCTTGATTCCCAGCAAGGTAAGCATTTTCGTCAAAATAACGCGATACTTTGGTTAGACCGCCGGCTTGACCAAATTTTTCAAAGTGTTCTCTCCCAGATGAGATGACTCCGGCGTCAATGGCTGGTTTGACCCAAGGATATGAAGCCAGGTAGAATTGTTCGTCGAAAATTGCGTAGTTAGCCATGTTTTCCCCCTAAAGTTTTGATGAGTTTGATCGTGAATATTCATTAGTTTTCGATGAACTGGAGCGCCGATCAGGAATTTACACCAAACGGACGTTATAAAATGGTTTTAAGTTCCTGGTATAATATCACTTTTTGTGACTCAGCAATTATCCGAAGGCTACATTATGCCTTCAAAAATTATACCTTTTTCCCCTCAGTTAATTGCTCTATCGCAAGTGTGATCACTTCTACAAAAGTGGGAACTTTTTTCAGGATTTTTTTCTCAATTTTTTGTTAATTTTAAATTATTTTTATCCTAATAATTAATCGTATACATATAATCACAATAAAGTCAAGTAAACTTTTGTAAATAAAAATTGGAGTATTTGCTCAAGGAATTTATAAAAAAATGTAACGAAAATTTGACCTAAATTTGTCGAATTGTGTCATGTGCAGGCTCAAATCGCCTAATGGCAAGCGTTTTCTGGTAAAAATGCTTATGGGATAAAAAAATTCCCGATTCCCGAAAACAGCATCTTAAAGGAGCCTAACCGGATGTTCACTCACGTCAAGCCCACCATTCGCCACGTCGTGCCGGAAAACTTGCAGGGGCGATCGCTCATGAAGGTGGTCTATGTCGTACTGGAACCGCAGTATCAAAGCGCCCTGTCGGCAGCGGTTCGATCGATAAACCAGAAAAATCCGAATTTGGCAATAGAAATCAGCGGCTACCTGATCGAGGAACTCCGCAGCCCGGAAAATTACGAGGCCTTCAAGCGGGATGTGGCGGATGCCAATGTATTTATTGCTTCTCTAATTTTCATCGAAGATTTGGCAGAAAAAGTTGTAGCGGCGGTGGAACCGCTGCGCGACAGCTTGGATGTCGCCGTCGTCTTCCCGTCGATGCCAGGGGTGATGCGACTCAATAAAATGGGCAGTTTCTCGATGGCACAGTTGGGACAAAGCAAAAGTGCGATCGGCGAATTCATGAAAAAACGGAAGGAAAAATCCGGGAGTTCCTTCCAAGACGGAATGCTGAAACTGCTGCAAACTTTGCCGAAAGTGCTGAAATATTTGCCCATCGACAAAGCCCAAGATGCCCGCAACTTCATGCTGAGTTTCCAGTATTGGCTGGGGGGTTCCCAAGAAAACTTGGAAAACTTCTTGCTGATGCTGTCACATAAATATGTCTTCAAAGGCCAGTCACAGCCGACTTTCCAAGAACCTGTTGTCTACCCAGACATGGGAATTTGGCATCCTTTGGCATCGTCGATGTTTGAAGATGTAAAAGCATATCTGACTTGGTTTAATGCCCGTACAGATATTTCTGCGGATCTCAAAGATCCCCTCGCACCCTGCATTGGTTTAGTGTTGCAACGCACTCACTTAGTCACAGGTGATGACGCGCACTATGTAGCAATGGTGCAGGAATTGGAGGCAATGGGGGCGCGGGTGGTGCCGATTTTTGCCGGCGGTTTGGACTTCTCGAAACCTGTGGAAACTTTTTTCTTGGAAGTCGGGGCAAAAGGTGTGACACCTCTGCCGATTGTTGATGCGGTGGTTTCTCTGACTGGTTTTGCTTTGGTGGGCGGCCCGGCGAAACAAGATCACCCGAAGGCGATCGAATCTTTGAAAAAATTAAATTGCCCTTACATGGTGGCTTTGCCGCTGGTTTTCCAAACGACGGAAGAATGGGAAGATAGCGATTTAGGCTTGCACCCGATTCAAGTTGCTTTGCAAGTTGCGATTCCTGAGTTGGATGGTGCGATCGAACCGATTATTGTGTCGGGACGCGATGGCGCAACTGGCAAGGCGATCGCCCTGCAAGATCGAATTGAAGCCATTTCCCAGCGCGCCATGAAATGGGCAATGCTGCGCCGCAAACCAAAATTAGATAAGAAAGTTGCGATCACAGTTTTCAGTTTTCCTCCAGATAAAGGCAACGTCGGAACAGCCGCTTACTTGGACGTTTTCGGCTCGATTTACGAAGTATTGAAAGCCTTAAAAGGTAATGGTTACGACTTGCCAGAATTGCCGGATTCCGCCGAAAAACTGATGCAAGAAGTCATCCATGACGCAACTGCCCAATACCAAAGTCCCGAATTAAATATTGCTTACCGGATGTCCGTAGCTGAATACGAAGAATTCACTCCTTACTCGGAACGGTTGCAAGAAAATTGGGGGCCGCCTCCGGGACATTTGAACAGCGACGGACAAAATTTGCTGATTTTTGGCAAACATTTTGGCAATGTGTTTATCGGAGTGCAACCTACTTTTGGATACGAAGGCGATCCGATGCGGTTGTTATTCTCTCGTTCTGCTAGCCCGCACCACGGTTTTGCTGCTTACTATACATATTTGGAGCGCATTTGGGGTGCGGATGCGGTGCTGCACTTTGGCACTCATGGTTCGCTAGAATTCATGCCCGGTAAGCAGATGGGAATGTCTGTCGATTGTTATCCTGACAGTTTGATCGGCAAGATTCCTAACCTCTATTATTACGCTGCTAATAATCCGAGTGAGGCAACAATTGCTAAGCGCCGCAGTTATGCTGAAACAATCAGTTATCTGACTCCTCCGGCTGAAAATGCTGGGTTGTACAAAGGTTTGCAGGAACTCAGCGAGTTAATTGCTTCTTATCAAACTTTGAAAGAGACTGGGCGCGGTGTGCCGATTGTGGATGCGATCGTCGAAAAATGCCGTTTGGTGAATTTGGATAAGGATATCGCGTTACCTCCCGAACAAGAACGAGGGGTTGCTGCGGATATGACTGCCGAGGAACGGGATAATTTAGTTGGCTTGGTTTACCGCAAGTTGATGGAGATTGAGTCGCGGTTGTTACCTTGCGGTTTGCACGTGATCGGTAAGCCGCCGACTGCTGAAGAGGCGATCGCAACTTTGGTTAACATTGCCAATTTAGACCGGGAAGAAGACGGATTAATCAGTTTGTCGCGGATTATTGCTCAAAGTCTCGATCGCAATATTGACGAGATATACACCAACAACGACAAAGGCATTTTAGCAGATGTTGAATTGTTACAAAACATCACCTTAGCCTGTCGGGATGCTGTTGGCGCTTTGGTGAAGGAACAAACCGATGCTGAGGGTCGAGTTTCGCTGGTTTCCAAGTTGAATTTCTTCAACATGGGCAAGAAAACACCTTGGATTGAAGCCTTGCACGCAGCGGGTTACAAAAAGGTCGATCCAGAACTGATTAAACCGCTGTTTGAGTATCTAGAATTCTGCTTGGAACAAGTTTGCGCCGATAACGAATTGGGCGCATTATTGCGCGCCCTAGAAGGCGAATACATTATCCCTGGCCCAGGCGGCGATCCGATTCGCAACCCGGATGTTTTGCCGACTGGGAAGAATATGCACGCTTTGGACCCGCAGTCAATCCCCACCACAGGGGCGATTAAGTCTGCTAAGGTTGTAGTCGATCGGCTGTTAGAAAGACAGCGCGTTGATAACGGCGGAAATTACCCAGAAACCATCGCCGTTGTGTTGTGGGGAACCGACAACATCAAGACTTACGGCGAATCCCTCGCCCAAGTAATGTGGATGGTGGGAGTGAAGCCAGTTCCCGACGCTTTGGGCCGGGTAAACAAACTCGAATTGCTTTCTTTAGAAGAGTTGGGACGCCCTCGGATCGACGTAGTAATTAACTGTTCTGGCGTATTCCGCGACTTGTTCATTAACCAAATGAATTTGTTAGATAAAGCCGTGAAAATGGCAGCGGAAGCCGACGAACCGTTAGAAATGAATTTCGTCCGCAAACACGCATTGAAGCAAGCGGAAGAAATGGGAATCAACCTGCGACAAGCAGCAACCCGCGTATTTTCCAATGCCTCTGGTTCCTATTCATCTAACGTCAACTTGGCGGTGGAAAACAGCACTTGGGAAAGCGAAGCCGAGTTGCAGGAAATGTACTTAACTCGCAAATCCTTCGCCTTTTCTTCCGACAATCCCGGAACAATGGAACAAGACCGGAAGATTTTTGAATCATCCTTGAAAACTGCGGAAGTCACCTTCCAGAACTTGGATTCTGCCGAGATTTCCCTAACCGACGTGTCGCACTATTTCGACTCCGATCCGACTAAATTGATCGGCAGTTTGCGCGCAGATGGGAAGAAACCGACATCCTTTGTTGCTGATACCACCACAGCCAACGCGCAGGTGCGGACGCTATCAGAAACCGTGCGTTTAGATTCGCGGACTAAGCTGCTGAATCCGAAATGGTACGAGGGGATGTTGTCGCACGGCTATGAAGGTGTGCGGGAGATTTCTAAGCGTCTGGTGAATACAACTGGATGGAGTGCAACGGCGGGCGCTGTGGATAATTGGGTGTATGAGGATGTCAACACTACGTTTATCCAAGATGAGGAAATGCAGAAGCGTTTGCTTAACTTAAATCCTCATTCGTTCCGCAAGATTGTCAGCACTTTGCTTGAGGTGAATGGCCGGGGTTATTGGGAGACTTCGGAGAACAATTTGGATCGTCTGCGTGAGTTGTATCAGGAGGTGGAAGACCGGATTGAGGGGGTAGAATAGGATTGTTTGGGGCAGGCCTCTGGGCCTGCCTCTTGACTATGATTAGAATATTCCACTTGGTAGCGATACCTGTGGCTTAAGTGACGAACAAATCTTTAGATATATTTGGAGTGATTGGCAATGAAAGCAGATAGTTGGAAAATTGCCAAAGTTTTCAGTTCCGGTGGTGAAATTCATTATGTTATGCCCCACTTTCAACGCCAATATAGTTGGGAAAAAACTGAATGGGAAGTGTTATTAAAGGATGCGATCGCAATTTATGATGAATACGATCCCGAAAAAGAACCAGAACATTTTATAGGATCTCTGGTAGTCATCAATGATGGAACACGCGGCATAATGACAGCTTTTAACTTGGTTGATGGCCAGCAACGTTTGACCACCTTATCCTTACTATTTCTTGTTTTGCGGGATATTATCAAGCCCACCGATCAAAAGCTTGCTAAGAAAATCAATAAATTTGTAGTCAATTCAGATGAAGAAGGCGAAGGTGATGTTTATTTTAAACTTTTACCAACCAATAAATATGGCGATCGCCAAGCTTATCAAGCGATTATTTTAGAAGAAAATTATAAGCAATTTACTGAATCTGGCATACCTAAAGCTTATAATTATTTTCTTCCCGAAATCGAATCTAAAGTTAAAGAAGGTGAACTAGATATTGGTAAGTTTTTTACAGTATTACAGAACTGTTTTCAACTTGTTTTCATAGAACTTAATAAAGATGAAAATCCTTATCATATTTTTGAAAGTCTGAATGCCAAAGGCAAACCGTTAACTCAGGCCGATTTAGTCCGCAACTATATGGCGATGATGTTACCAACATCTCAGCAAGAAAATGCTTTTACTAAATATTGGGAAAAAATTGAGGGATTATTGCAAGAAAAACGAATAGTTGGGAAATCAGGGATGGGTGAATTAACGGCTTTTCTTCGGCATTATTTAGCAATGGAAACGAGAAATCTTTGTGCCGAATCCCATATTTATGCACGATTTCGTGATTATTGTAAAAAATTAGATGACCAAGCATTTGTCCTAGAAATTGCTAATCTCCTAAAATTTGCTGAATATTATGACAAACTACTGCGACCTGACAATGAAGACAACGAAAATATTAAAATAGTATTATTGCGCCTCAATACTTTCGACCTTTCTACTGCTTATCCGTTTTTATTAACGCTCTATAATGAGTATAAATCTCAAAAGATTGATCGTGAGGAGTTTATCGAATGCTTAAAATCACTAGAAAATTATTTGGTTCGTCGGTATATTTGTGGAAAACAAACAAACTATCTTAATAAAATGTTCCCCTCCATTTGGAAAGATGTAGAAGCAATGAAAAATGAAGATGAAGAAATCACTTTGCCAGAAGCTTTGCAAAAAGTTTTGATTGCCAAGCAATATCCTAATGATAATGATGTTAGACAATCAATTAAAAGCCGTCAACTTTATGAGAAAAACACTCACAAAATATGTCTTGTTATAGAAACAATTAATCGCCACTTGTCTAAGGGAAAAGGTGGGTTTACTGTCCTTGATCAAAAATCAACTATTGAGCATATTTTGCCACAAACGTCAAGCGAAGATTGGGAGAATGAACTTGGAGGTGAATTTCAACAAATCTACCGAGATTATTTACATACCTTGGGGAATTTAACTTTAGTTACTCCTGAGTGGAATTCACAACTTTCTAATTCATCATTTCTGGTGAAAAAGCAAAAACTGGCTGAACACGCTTTGCGAATTAATAGTGACTATTTTTCTCAAAGTATTAACCGATGGGATGAAAAAGCTATTCTCGAACGAGCTAATTTTCTCAGCATTAAGTTTATCGAAATTTGGCCATCTCTTGGAGAACATGAAGTATTTCCTACTCGCACATCCGGTAAGCCAAAGTTGATTAAAATCTGTGGTGACGAAATTCCACTTCCTAAGCAAACCTGGCGACAAGTTACAATTCAATGCTGTGAGTGGGTGATTAAAAATAGATCGGATCGCTTTGAAAAGGCTAGAAATTTACTTAAACCTCATTTCCAAGAGAATCGCCCGGATAAAAATAGTGATGGAAATGAATGGCAGAAGTTAACAAATGGATATTGGGTTAATTTACACAAACCTGCGAAGGATCATAGAAAATTTTGTCGTCGTTTTCTAGAAGCAGTTGGGATCTCAGAAGACGATTGGAGTATCGAATATGTCAGTGATTAGGAATGATTATTTATAGTTTTGTTAAAAGGAAGAAGTATTACAACCATGATGACTTACAAAGGTTACAGTGCTAACATTGAAGTAGATTTAGCAGCCGAAATTCTTTTCGGACGAGTCCTCGATATTAATGACGTAGTGACTTTTAAAGCACAAACTATTGAAGAAGCTCGCCAAGAATTCCAAAATTCGATCGATGATTATCTAGACTTTTGCAAAGAATTAGGACAGGAACCTGATAAACCATTTTCAGGTAAACTTCCCTTCCGCACTACTCCCGAACATCACCGCAAAATCTTTATTGCAGCAAAGAAGGCTGGCAAAAGTATTAACAATTGGATGGATGAGGTTTTAATTAAGGCGGCAGAGCAAGCAATTAACACTTAATTAGCTTAGGATTGCGATCGCCCTCGCAACTCAGTCAATATGCTACAATCCCCAATAAAGGTCATTTAGCCCGCGATAAAATACCGCTATGACTACCCTCACCCTCAATCTAAACCCAATTATTAAGCTGACAGACGAGCAATTTTTTCAACTCTGTCAGGAGAATGAAAATATTAGATTGGAACGCACAGCGCAAGGAGAATTAATTATCATGTCACCAGCAGGAGGGGAAACTGGAAGCAGCAATGCAGGATTAACAGCACAGATTTGGATTTGGAATCAGCAGAGTAAACTGGGTAAAGTTTTTGATTCTTCAACAGGGTTCAAACTTCCTAATAATGCAAATAGAGCGCCTGATGCTTCTTGGGTAAAATTAGAACGCTGGGATGCACTAACTTCCGAACAACAAAAGAAATTTCCCCCCATTTGTCCTGATTTTGTGGTTGAGTTAATGTCTCCCAGCGATAGTTTGAAAGACACTCAGGATAAGATGAAAGAATATCGAGATAACGGTGCTGTTTTAGGTTGGTTGATTAATCGCAAATCACGGCAAGTAGAGATTTATCGTCAGGATCGAGAAGTTGAAGTGTTAGAATCTCCAGCCACTGTATCAGGTGAAGATGTTCTCCCCGGATTTATTTTGAATCTTGAATCAATCTGGTAATGTACGCGCGTGCGAAGCTATCCCGCAGGGAATCGCACCTGTCCAATGTTTAAGAGAGTAAAATAGAGTTAAAGTTCTCGTGGAGTATTTGCAATGGTTCAAACCCAGGCGTACAGTAAAGAAGAGCTTGCAGGTTCTCACCTGATTTTACATGATATCAGTTGGGAAACCTACGAACAGTTATTAGAAATATTTGCGGAACGTTCAACGCCGCGCATGACTTACTATCAGGGAACTTTAGAACTCATGGTACCTTCACCAGAACATGAGAGGTATAGCTGGACTCTCTGTCGGCTAATTGTAGCGCTGTCTGAGGAAATTGGGATTGAAATTATCGGATTAAAATCATCTACTTGGCGTTCGGAACCCAAAAAAGCTGGTAACGAAGCTGATGAATGTTTTTATATTCAAAATGAAGCTTTAATGCGGGGAAAGTTAACTATCGATCTCAAAAATGACCCGCCGCCAGACTTAGCTGTGGAAATTGATTTGACTAGCTCATCTATCAATAAAATGGCGGTTTATGCGGAACTTAAAGTGCCGGAGGTTTGGATTTGGAAGAAGGGGAAACTAATAATTAACATTTTAAATGATACGGGTTATGTCGAGTCGGAAACCAGTTTGGCATTTGCCTCCTTTCCTGTCAAAGAACTGGCACAGTTTATGAACCTCGACTCAGAAAAGGGAGAGAATGCGAGAATTAGAGAGTTTCGGGAGTGGGCGCGATCGCACTTACAGCATATTCCAGGTTTGTGAAGTACACCTCAGAAACCGGGTTTCTTTACAGTTCTAGCCTTTAAACTGATTCTGTTCAAGAAACCCGGTTTCTCTGTACTACACATATATGGAATATGCTGTAAATTAAATCCGGGTTTGTTACCTCGACATCTTGCACCATTTTTAATAACCTGTAGGGGCGGGTTCGCCAATAGCCTGAAAGATTGCAGACAGATTAAATAAACCCGCCCTCGTCCCCTACTCCCCACGAATAACCCTGTCTGGTAAAATAAAGACGACGGTTGAAACCGCAACTACATCAACAAAGCCCGGATGGTGCGCGGACTAAGAATACTGAGTTTTCACATACTGTTTCAGCACAGGATTCAAACTAAACAAAGTTATCTGTTCCTGTTCCTGCGTATCCAATAAAAACCGATTTCCAAGAGAGCGCACTGCATTGACTATTTCTGACGGCGAAAATGGTATTTTGTTTAAAAATTGCGACACAGCCACGGGTTCAGGTTGATTAGCCAGGTGAGTCATCAGTGCCAACTCTGCCGGAGTCAAACGCCCAAAAGGTTGAGATAACTGAGATTGCAACCCTTCATCTAAAATCGGCATCTCGCAGTGCAAAAACTCAGAAACTCTCCCCCCAAACAACTCTTGAATCAGGGTTGCAGTGAACTCCAACCACAGAGGATTGCCTTGATAAATGTCAATCAAAGTTGACCATGTTTCCTCATCGGATAACTTTTGTGAGTTCAAAATCTCTTTAGCAGCTTCTCCCAAACTTCCCAATACAAAACATCGCACGGGATGATGATCTTTTGATAATCTGGCAATTTCTCTGGGTTTTTCCCAACTATTCAATATCAAACTACTTTGATGACAGACTTCGGCAATTAGTTTAAAAAATAACTGATAATCTTCATATCCAGTTTTATATTGTCCCGCTAGTTGCCCGCTGCCGAAAAGCATCTGTACGTCATCGAGGACAATCAGACAGCGGTTTTTTCGCAGGTAATCGAGGATTTGGGCAATTTTGGTTTCGATGCTTTGGGGAATTTCTGATTGTTGGGAAAAGATTTGCAGCAGGTTGGTGAGGGTTGCATCGAGGGTGGGGGAAAAGCGGAGGCTGCGATAGATGACGTAATCGAATTGGGTTTTGATGCGATCGATCAGGCTTAGGGAGAGGGTTGTTTTGCCGATGCCGCTAATACCTAAAATGGTAATGAGGCGAATCTCTTGATTAATTACCCAATCTTTGAGAGTAGAGAGTTCGTTATTTCGGCTGTAAAAATAGGGAAATTTAGGGGCGTTATTGAGGTGAAGTTTAGGGCTAAATATTTTTTGCTTTGAGGGTGAGTTATTTTTGGGATGATTAGTTTTGTTACAGACGCTAATGTTATTAGTAACCCCTACAATACCACTAACAATTACACCAGAAACTTGATTAAAATTTGTTTTTTCTAAAATAGCTTTAACGTTAGCTTTTCTAACCTTTTCTCCTAATAACTCAGACAAAAGTTTCCATAAATCAGAAGCGGTATCACCGACATGACTTTCACTATATCCAGATTTGATAGCAATTTCAGAATAAGTTTTATCTTGTAAAGTACCTTCTAAAACAGATTTTTGTATAAAATCCAGATGTGACCCTGTTTTCTCAAAAAGTAGCTCATCTAAAATATCAACAACCTGGGCTATGTTCATAAATTAAAAAGATGTGATAATTTTAGTCATTATATCATAAGTTTCCTAAGTTTCCTAAGTTTCCTAATTTAATTGTCATTATTAAGTCCCGAAGTTTCCTAAACAGGTACTTGGTTGATGTAGTTTAGAATATTTTAAAACGTATGTATCTTACCACACAGGAGTTTTTTAAATGAAAATTAAAACTTTTGTAATATTAGGTTCCCTGTTTGCCAGTTTGGGATTTTTTTCAGCAACAACAGTATTAGCTCAAGGCAAAATTGTAAATTATCAAGGGAAACAATATCTTGTACTACCAAAAAGTGAAGAACTAGGACCAAGTGTGCGCTGTAGCCGTGATGGTGAAAGCTGCTATTCTTTAGGTATAGTTGATTGCAACGAAACGGCGTGTATATATGGATTGTCTCTGATCACTACGAGAACTATATTTCATAACCCTATCCATGCAGATGCTTGCTGGCGTGTCGGTTCTACCTATGAATACATCCTTGCAACCAGTGGTGTTGACTGTAGAATATATGGAGTGTCTAATCGAGTAATTCAAGAAAAAATGAGGCAGGGAGAAGATACTAAAAGAAGATTAGATGATGCTTATCGAAGGCTTCGAGAATTAAGCAATTAATCAGGTGACTTTGCACTAAATTACCTTCAGATTCAATAGGGTGATCCGTCCCTCAAACTAAACGTAGATTGATGTTTGCGTAGTTCAAATAAAATCACAGGCGATCGCCCTGATTTTCCCAAAGTGCGATCGCCCTTATCTTCCCAAAGTGCGATCGCCCTTATTTTCCCAAAGTACGATCGCCCATCTCTTCCTCAAGTGCAATTAAACTTGACCAGGCAAATCCAACGCAATTAATAGAGCTTGATTCACCAGAAGTATTGCTTGATCACTAAGCATTCCTCGTAAACTCAATAAACGAGATTTAGATCATACCCGTACTTGATCTGCCATAGCGATAGAATCATTGGTTAATCCACCGTCGGGAGCTTTAATTAATACCTGAGTGGGATAAACTCGTTTACCAGTTTGATAAGTAGTGCAGGGAATAGCCAAAACTACAGGGCTATATGTATTGATTGTAGCTCGACTAACGATGATAACAGGACGGGTTCCTCCTTGTTCAGAACCCTCAACAGGTTCAAGTCTAGCATCATAGACTTCTCCCCGGTTCATACAGAAGATTCTCCCAATTGCAAGGCTTCCCAACTCGCTACCGCAAACTCAGCCTCCATCTGTAGCACTTGAGCTTGATACTCTGGATCTTGTACCATTTCAATCAGTGCTGCATCAATGGACGATCGTTTACCCTGAGTCTGGGTTGTTACCCGATCGCGCATCAATGCTGACAATACTTCTAAAAGCTGCTGTTGCTCGTCAGGAGTGAGATTTTGAGCCTGACTCAGTACCTCGCTATAAGTAGACATAGGCTTTATGTTGAGATTTTTTGGCTGATTGTTATTATAGCAATTTAGGATCGAGGGAAGTGCGATCGCCCTTATTTTCCCAAAGTGCGATCGCCCTTATCTTCCTCAAGTCCGATCGCCCTTTTCTTTCCAACACCAAACTAATTAACACCCTATCTAAGCGGTTTTCTAAACCGATGTCCATCAGGTTCTACAACCACAAATGCCCCTTTTAGTTCTACTTCAGAGTAATTTTCTATAACTCCTCCTAGTTCCTTATGAACTTCATTTAACGCAAGCACGCCCGAATATCATCCATTTCCAGATCGGGATAGTAGTCTCGGATAATTTCTCCAAAAGAAAGCCCTTCATTTAGTAATTCGAGAACGCTCTGTACAGTAATGCGCGTACCCATTATGCAAGGCTTACCGAAGTGAATTTGAGGGTTGACGGAGATTCTGTCCATTTTGACCACGCAGCTCTATGTCTCTTCTATTTTAAGTCATCAGGTAGGCGATCGCAACCTGTATTTTTTCACCAGTGGCATTATTTACCAATCAGCCGATCGTACTCTGCGTGAGTACCAATCCAAAACCACAAAATACCTGTTTTAATTTCAATACCCAACGCCCGATAAGCTTGTCCGGCCCTTACAGACCAATAATTACCAACCTTCTTAAAATGCAGAGAAGGATGAGACGGATCTGCCTTCAGCAACTCATAACACTGATCTGCTGTAGCTTGTACACTTGATGGCAAAGCATTGTAACAATCCCAAAACTTTCTCCTTCGTATAGTGCATTAAATCGCTCGATAATTACCACTCTCACAATCTGCGATCGCTTCTGCTGCTAAAGCATCCAGTTTACCCTCAGCAATATCTTTCTCTAACTGAACATCCCATCGTTGGTAATCCAAATTTAGAAACCACTCTAACAACTCTCCAATCTTGTTGGGCGGAAGTTGGAGAATCGCATTTTCTATCTGTTCAAGAGTCAACATAGGCTATCTTAACTTACACTAAAGTTCGTTGATTTTTTTGCTGGTTATTTATTATATCTCAATTCGGGATTCGGGGAAAAGCGATCGCCCTTATCTTCCCAAAGTACGATCGCCCTTATTTGTAAACATCCCCCCTAGAATTAATCGCAGTCACAACATATACTTGGTTTTCCCTGTCTTCTACAAAAAGTATCCGATATTTACCCACTCGCAGCCTTAATTCAGGACGACCTTTAAGTTGCTTAATGTCAAGCCCTCTATCGTCACTTACTAAAGTATCTAAAGCATTGACAATTCGTACTTGGTCATCCGGTTGCATTCGCGATAAATAGCGTTCTGCTGCTTTCAGGAGAATGTAGTCAGTCAATTTTTTTCTCCAAATAGCTTCAATTTGAGTTCTTGGGAGGATATCCCCCGATCGCGACCAGCTTGGTAATCTTGCCAAGCAGCCTCGCTCTCTGCTATTTCTTCTGCTGAAATTACTTCATCATCTTCGGCAACTTCTTCCCGTAACTGAATCATCTTTTTCAAGTCTTCTAATAACCGCAGTTGGTCTGCAAGCGTGAGGCTTTTAACTTGATTCAGTACCTTGCTATAAGTAAACATAGACTTGGTTGTAAGAGTTTTTGCTTGCTCTCTATTATATCTCCATTTAAAATTATGGAAAAAGCGATCGCCCTTTTATTCCCAAAGTTCGATCGCTCTTATACTATCTTGCACAATTTGTTAGCTGTTGCGAATTCACCTCAAAGGCGATCGCAAACTCCGCTTGCGGCAGCAATCTTTTGATAATCCGCAAGTGTTCCTCGGCATCGTTTCGGCGGCGAAAACGCGCCACAGTCAGGCGTTGCAGGTTGGGCAGGTGGCGGTAAATCACCCACGGGTAAAGTTGTTGTTTGTAGTTCATCCTAGTTCTGCAATAGATTGCGGACAAAATGAGACACTAGAAAGGCAGGACAAGTTAACCCCTAACTAGCTTTTAGTGGTTTGTCCTCTCTTAGTTACTTTAACGCCATTATGACGCGCCATTAATTGTATGTCAATATGACGCGCCAAATTTTATGAAAAAAGACAGAAGGCCTCAAGATAGTGATTCACCAATAGAGACGCTGAGAATTGAGCGGACGCAGCTTTCTCAGGCGGAATTTGCGGTGCAGTGCGGTATCCCCTTGCGAACTTATCAGCGGTGGATTTCCGGCGAAACAGAAGCAAAACCAACGCCTCGGCAGTGGAAAACCATGATGCGATTGCTACAAATTGAATCAGCCCTGGAAATTCCCGATGATTTCGGACCGATCGCTGTGAAGGAAAATGAAGATTAGAAAACCATCGCTTTCTGGGCGATCGTACCCGGTATTATGACAAAGCGAAGACAACCTCAAGAAGAAGCTGGCGAATCACCGCTGAAAAAGCTCAGAGATGAGTTAGGAATGTCCCAAGAAGAATTTGCTAGGCAAATTGGGACATCGGTACGCACTGTGAGTCGCTGGGAAGCCGGAGATAACGTGCCGACATTCACAATTGCCCAGATGAAAGCTTTGGCAAATTTTTTGCGATCGCGCGGGTTAACTCTTGATGACTTGCCCGATCGCTTTGGCCCGCCTGAGTGAGTATCCGATCGCCCTTTATGCTATATTCTAAGTATACACGCTTTGTATATACATTTTTAGTTACTTTGAATATGACTATCTCGCGCAAACGACTTGAAGAATTAGAAAATATTCCAGAATCTGCGATCGATACCTCTGATATTCCTGAATTAGATGCGAATTTTTGGGCAAAAGCAAAACTCGTAACACCACTGACAAAACAAGCTATTTCTTTAAGAGTTGATAGCGATGTATTAGATTGGTTTAAAAGCCAAGGAAAAGGCTATCAATCTCTAATGAACGCTGTGCTGCGCTCTTATGTTGAACATCATGTAAAAAGCAGTGAATAAATAAATGTACGATCGCCCTTATCTTCCCCAAAGTGCGATCGCCCATCTTTCTTAAACCTCAAACGGGTTAATCAGTGTGAGTTCAGCAATCCACAGAAAATCCCCTATATTTCTTGTTACTAAAGTTCTGTCATATACCAAAGCCGTTGCCGCAATAATAGCATCCCCAAGTGTCATGCTCCTTATCTCTCGCAACAGCACTGCGCGATCGAGTACAGTGTTAGAAATTGGTACAACCTCCACCACACCAAAGAATTCCTCAAAGTACAATCTATACTCTTCAGTTAGCCGATGATAACCCAAGACTTCAAGGTAACTTATTGCCGACACAATTATGTCATTTTCGCCAATAAAATGCCTAATCTGCGAGTTTTCTGGCTGGGAAGCGTAGATAATAATATTACTGTCTAGCAACATTCATTATTCATCCCTACCTGGAAGTGGACGGTCTTGACGCAAATCTCGCTGCCATTCCACTGGATCGCTAATATCAGCAAATACATTGTTTGCTGCAATTTTTTCCAATACTTCAACTATTCTATGACGGCGAAACTCCGCACTTAAAGTCGATCTATCTTCTTGTAAAGTAACGTAAACTCTGACAGGCCTATCGCCCTGTGTTGGAACCTCATTAACCCATTCTAAAAGGTTTCCCTTTAATATAGCCTCAAATATTCGCTGCATAGCTAATATCAACTATTCTTTATTTTTAATATTATAACAATTTTGAGCATTAAAGCTACCTGTTTGATTATACCAGATAGTCTGAAATTTTGGTCCTGCGGCCCTGATTTTCCCTGCAGTGCGATCGCCCTGAACTTCCCCTGCATTGCGATTTAGTTTTGAGGAATAATGTTGCCAGTAACTTTAATGTGATCACCTACGCTTCAAGCTCAGCACGCTGAGAAAAAAGCTCGACAAAACCATCTGCAAACCGACAGTCAGGCAAGTGAGCGAGGGAATAACCAAACGCAGAGTTTTAGAAGGGTCGAGAGTACCAAAAGCCGTTTCGCTCCAGATAGTTAATGACAAGAACGAGCCAACTATTCCGATTAAAATCAGCGTGACTCCGACAATCAATCCTGTCTCTAGGGTGACATAGCGAAATATTTTGTTTAGTTTGGGGTCTTCGGGCAGGAATTTCTCGCTGATGGCGAAAACTTTGGTGAAAAAAGCGAAAGTTACTGCTTGAAAACCGATGATAATTGCGATCGCACCATAAAGCAGCGTGTGTACATCAAAGCTGATACTCCCAATCTTTTGAGTACCGGGTAACAGCCAAATGCTAACAATTAGACCCCAAATCATCAGCGCAGTACCCGGATACAAAAACAGCCACCGAGGACTGTAAAGCAGCAAAAATCGCAGGTGCCGCCAGCCATCTCGCCAAGTTCTCAAGTGCGGCGGCCGGCTGCGGCCGTCGGGAGAAAGTACGGTTGGAACTTCAGTTATCCGCAGCTTGTATACAGAGGCCTTGACCACCATTTCGCTAGCAAATTCCATCCCCGTTGTTTGCAAGTCGAGTTTCAAAATTGAGTCTCTCCTAAAACCCCTGAGTCCGCAGTGAAAATCGCCGACGGGACTTGCAAAAAATAGCCGCCCAACCCATGTCAGCACCGGATTTCCTAAATATTTGTGCAGCGGCGGCATTGCACCCGGTTTGATGCCCCCTTGAAAGCGGTTTCCCATCACTAAGTCGAAACCTTCTCGCAATTTGTGGACAAAAAAGCCGAGGTTGGAAAAATTGTAGCTGTCGTCAGCATCGCCCATGATAATATAAACTCCGCGCGCTGCGATGATGCCTCCCATCAGGGCGCTGCCGTAGCCTTTGGCTGCTACGGGCACAACTCTCGCTCCCATTCTGGTAGCGATAGCTTGAGAACCGTCAGTGCTGCCGTTGTCTGCTATGATGACCTCGCCTGCAATATCAAGTTCGCGCAGGGACTTCTGTGCCTTCTCGATGCAGATTTCTAAAGTTTCTGCTTCGTTCAGACAAGGCATGACTATCGATAGTTCTAGAGTGTATTCTCCGCTTGGGTTGGTCTGCTCTGCCATATATTTGTTCGACTCTCGATCGCGATCGACCATACTTGATTTTCCCGTATCTCTGCTTAAAATATTAGTGGTGAATAAAACCTAGCCAAACTTAATTAAAGTTTTTCAGGTTTTTGGGAACGGCAATTTTTGATTGTACTATAGGTTAGTAAATTTATGAATAGAAGCGTTTTTCTGTTATTGCTTGCTGCAATATTGTGCGGCGTCGCAGGTCAATTTAGTCTGAAGGCAGGAGCTAAAATATTAGGGCCCATTGGCGCTGCTAATTTAATAGAAAAAATTATAGCAATGGCTACTCAGCCGTTGATAGTAACTGGTCTTTCTTTGTATGCAATTTCTTCGATCGGCTTTATTGTAGTTTTGTCGCGGGCAAACCTTAGCATAGTCTCGCCTTTACTGTCAATTAGTTACCTATTTACTGTTTTAGGTGGCAAACTGATATTTCACGAGCCTTTGCCGCCGCTGCGGTTGGTAGGCGTGGCGCTAATTATGACGGGAGTAATTTTTGTACTCAGAGGTCAAGCTGGGGGAGTGACTGGAGGCAACTAATACGATTTTAGATTTTAGATTTTAGATTGACGATTGACGATTGGAGAATTTTAAATTAAGTCCACAGGTGAATATCACGGATATTTAACTGAGTTCTAAAATTTAGATTCGGAAGTTAAGTCAGGGTTTCTATCGGTTGTGGGGCGGTGGAAAGGGTGTATGTGAGTTTTTTTCCTAAAATAATGCTGCTGTATGTCTAATATTTATGAGCCTGTGAATCCCAATCAATTATTGAGAGATCGCACCGCAGTTCTTGCTACCATGCACCAAAAAGAACGGGTGATGGCTCCCGTTTTGGAACGAGAATTTGGCGTAAATATTCTAGTACCTGCGGCGCTTGACACAGACAGTTTCGGCACATTCACCAGAGAAGTTAAACGCTTAGGAACACAAATAGAAGCGGCTCGCCATAAAGCACAAAAAGCCCTAGAAATTGCGGGCGAAACTCTTGCCTTTGCCAGCGAAGGTTTTTTCGGTCCTCACCCAATGATGCCCTATCTGCCAGCTAACAGAGAAATCGTAATTTTATTAGATCGAGCCAACAATCTAGAACTCATCGGCGACTCTTTCTCGGTTGAAACTAACTACAGTCACCAGTTAGTTTCCAGTATAGAAGAAGCAGATGATTTTGCTAAAAAAGCTGGATTTCCCGAACACGCACTGGTGGTTATAGTTGGCGATGCTGCCCTCGGTAACGGCGAAATTGTCAAGGGCATTAAGACAGAAAAACAATTTTTTGACGCTGTGACAGCAGGCTTAAAAAAATCGTCAACCGGCAGAGTTCACATCGAAACAGATATGCGGGCGATGTACAATCCAACTCGGATGAAAAACATCGAAAATGCAACTCTGGATTTAGTTAAAAAATTTAAGCAATTCTGCCCGGAGTGCGGTTGGCCGGGATTCGATATTGCTGAGACGAAAATCGGATTGCCCTGCGAACTTTGCTATTTTCCGACTCAGCTAGTGCGATCGGCAATCTATAAATGCAAAAACTGCGGTTATACTAAAGAAAAACTATTTCCCGACGGTCGAGAGACTGCCGATCCTTCCCTGTGTCAATATTGCAACCCTTAGAAAAATAATTGGCTAAACTTAGTAAAATTTGTCACAATATTATTGATAGTTCCCTAATTAAATTCACTAATGATAGCCGTAGAAACAGAACGCAACTGGAAACCCGTTATTAAAGAATTCGAGGCTGTAGTCGGCAAAAATGGCGTCGTACAGCGCCGCGAAGAATTGATTGTCTACGAGTGCGACGGACTCGCCAGCTATCGCCAGCGACCCGCCGTGGTGGTATTGCCTCGAACTACAGAGGAAGTGGCGCAATTGGTCAAAATATGCGATCGCAACTCAATTCCCTGGGTTGCTAGAGGCGCAGGCACCGGCCTTTCCGGCGGCGCTTTGCCTGTAGAAAACTGCGTGCTGATTGTCACTGCCCTGATGCGAAAAATCCTGAAAGTAGACTTAGAAAATCAGCAAGTAGTCGTGCAACCGGGAGTAATTAATAACTGGGTAACGCAAGCAGTTAGCGGCGCTGGTTTCTACTACGCGCCAGATCCTTCCAGTCAAATTATTTGTTCGATTGGCGGCAACGTTGCCGAAAATTCTGGTGGCGTTCACTGCCTCAAATACGGAGTCACAACGAATCACGTTTTAGGATTAAAATTGGTACTTCCCGACGGTTCAATTGTCGATGTCGGTGGCGAAATTCCCGAAATGCCCGGTTACGATTTAACTGGTGTATTTGTCGGTTCCGAAGGCACTTTAGGAATCGCCACAGAAGTTACTTTGCGAATTCTCAAAGCGCCGGAATCTATTTGCGTTCTCCTAGCCGATTTTTCCAGTATAGAAGCAGCGGGCGAATCGGTTTCCGATATTATCAGCGCTGGCATTATTCCCGGCGGCATGGAAATTATGGACAACATCAGCATCAATGCTGTGGAAGATGTGGTGGCAACTGGATGTTATCCCCGCGATGCGGCGGCAATTCTCCTCGTAGAAATCGACGGTTTAGAAGTGGAAGTTGCCACAAACAAACAGCGAATTGCTGATATTTGCAAGCATAACGGAGCACGAAATATCACCACGGCAACTGACCCGGAAACGCGCCTAAAAATTTGGAAAGGGCGGAAAGCTGCTTTTGCTGCGGCGGGTCATCTCAGCCCGGATTATTACGTGCAAGACGGCGTAATTCCGCGAACGCAAATGGCTTATGTTTTGAAAGAAATTGAGGGCTTGAGCGAGAAATACGGTTATCGGATTGCGAATGTATTTCACGCGGGAGATGGGAATTTGCACCCGCTGATTCTGTACGATAACTCGGTAAAAGGTGCGCTGGAAAAGGTGGAAGAATTGGGCGGGGAAATTCTCAGGCTTTGCGTGAAAGTTGGGGGAAGTCTTTCGGGGGAACACGGCATCGGTGCTGACAAGAAGTGTTTTATGCCGGATATGTTTTCGGAGGTTGATTTGGAGACGATGCAGTGGGTGCGTCAGGTGTTTAATCCGAAAGGTTTAGCGAATCCTGGGAAGATGTTTCCGACGCCGAAGACTTGCGGGGAAGCGGCGAGGGCTAAGGTTGAAACTTTTAAGAAGTTGGAGGGTGCGGAGGTTTTTTAATTCGCTTTTTATGCGGGTAATGTGAGCAGAAAAACACCCTGAAGTTGTTTCTAGAATGGGGAGGCAGAGCCTCTAAGGAATCAGAATTAAATAACTTCCACTCTTGAAAGTGGGATGGGCGTCCCGCCCGTCCAAAAAGGACGGGCGGGACGCCCATCC
>NZ_JAUBOR010000045.1:0-37952 GCF_036700305.1 Microcoleus sp. Z1_A1 | reverse complement strand
ATGTTTTGTAGTTACTCAATAATTCTTCTCCAATATACCAGATTATGTTAACATGAAATTTAGATGCGTTCGCCCTGGACAGTTAGGGAGTCGATCGCCTCTAGGGCAGTATTTACAGGTGCGACGCCAGCTTTGTCAAACTTGCATCCCGAATGGGCAAGTCATTTTGAGGTATCAAGATTAAACCAAATTACTTGTCTAAAACCTAAATTTTTATTGTTAGCAAAACCGGGGATTACTATAAAAAAATACAAAAGTGCCTGAGTAATTATCCAGTAGATAGGGTAAATCTGCAAGCAGGGCTTGCATAAATAAAAACAATTTTAACTAATCCTTTTTACCATTCGCCGATCGGTGAACCTACACCATGAGAAAACCGCTCAATACAAAAAAGTAATCAACACCGCTCCACCCAGCCTGAAATAAATTAAAAAAAGTAACTTGATTTAATCTCACCGCGCTCATCTCGTTGAGGTGAAACATTACCACTAATACCCCCACAATCCCTCGATCAACTTGCCAGAGGTTAAGCTTTTTGTGAGAAGTTGAACTCTGTGCAATGAAAAAATACCTTAGTCGAGGGTGGCCGTTGTGCTTGTTCCTCAACTACTGTCAACTCACTAAACATAGTCAACACATTAGACACTATAATATAACTTTATACTTTTTTCATAAAGTTGTGCAAGAAGACTTCCGACTGATCGTTGACTTAGTTCTAGTTCTCGCTGCTGCCGCAGCAGGAGGACTCTTTGCATCGCTATTGCGACAGCCGGTAATTCTCGGCTATCTCCTGGGAGGGATCGTAGTTGGGCCGGCCGGTTTGGGGCTGATTAAAGAATTAATTCAGGTAGACACCCTGGCGGAATTCGGGGTTGCCTTTCTGTTATTTGCCTTGGGAGTGGAATTTTCTTTCGCCGAACTCCAGAAAGTAAAAGCCATTAGTTTGGGCGGGGGGGGCTTGCAAATTGTGCTGACCATCGCCATTACTACTGCAATTTCCTTGGCTGTAGGGTGGGTAGAATCGCCCGCTCAAGGCGTGTTTTTAGGGGCGATTCTGTCGCTTTCTTCGACCGCCGTTGTACTCAAGTGCTTGATGGAGCGCAATGAAGGCGGTACTTCCCACGGTCAAGTCATGCTGGGAATATTAGTAGTTCAAGATTTGGCCTTGGGGCTAATGCTAGCAGTTTTGCCGGCACTCAATCAGCCAGCAGAAGCGATCGGCATGACGGTAGCGTGGGCCCTGCTGCGGATCGGGTTATTTGCGATCGGTGCTGTAGTCGCGGGCATTTGGATGGTACCGCAGTTGCTGCGCTATTTGGCGAAAACAGAAAGTCGGGAACTGTTTTTGCTGGGAGTTGTGGTGTTGGCTTTAGGGATTGCGCTGCTGACAGAATATTTGGGTTTTTCGATCGAGATGGGCGCATTTGTGGCGGGTTTAATGATTTCCGAGGTGGAATATGCCGACCAAACTCTAACTTATGTCGAGCCTTTGCGAGATATTTTTGCATCCTTATTTTTTGTCACCATCGGAATGTTAATCGACCCGGTGTTTCTGTGGAACCATCTAGAAGTAATTCTGGGACTGGTATTTATAGTATTTGTCGGCAAATTCTTGATTATAACGCCGATCGTCCGACTATTTGGCTATCCGCTAAAAACAGCATTAATCGCAGGTTTGGGCTTAGCTCAAATAGGAGAATTCTCCTTTGTACTCGCTAGTGCCGGCCAAGCTATGGGGCTGGTTTCGCGGAACGTTTACCTGTTAATTTTAGGAACGACAGCAGTCACCCTCGTGCTAACTCCGTTTGTATTGAGAAGCGTGCCGCAGTTATTGAAATGGGCGGAAAATTTCGGGCCTTTGCAGCGCTATTTTGACGAAACATCTCAACCTGTGGCAATAGCTGAAACTTTGCCGGAACAAAATTATGTTGTGGTTTGCGGCTACGGGCGAGTCGGCAGAATTTTAGTCAAAATGCTGCAAAGCCGCAACTGTTCAGTTGTGGTGATCGATGAGTCAGAAAGTAGAATTCAAGAGTGCAGAATGCAAGGAATTCCTTACATTTACGGGAATGCTGCCAGTTTGCACGTATTGGAAGCGGCGCGGGTGGAACGGGCAAAAGCAATGGCGATCGCCCTTCCCGATCCCATGAGCACTCGCTTGTGTCTGAAGCGGGCTTTAGAATTAGTCCCGGATTTGGATATTGTGGTGTGCGCGAACCAAGATAAAGACATCGAATTGCTTTATCAATTGGGGGCCTGGGAAGTTGTGCAGCCGGAGTTTGAAGCCAGTTTAGAACTGTCTTCCCATTTGCTGGCTGGCATGGGACTCTCGGCAATGGCGATCGGGCGGGATGTGCAGCAAATTCGCAGCAGCCGCTATCTGGAATTGCGGCCACCGCGCGAACCTTTGGCGATTTCGCGGGATTTGAAAGTGGCGGTTCGAGATATGAACAGCGAGTGGTACAACTTGCCGTCGGGTTCTCCCATCGCCAGCATGACTCTGGAAGAAACTAACCTGCGCCAGTTGACAGGGGTTAGCGTGATGGCGATCGTCCGCGAGAATGGCGAGGAAATTGATTATCCTAACGGCAAGACAGCTTTGCAGCCGGGCGATCGACTTTTTGTAGTGGGAGAACCGGAAGAACTCATCAGTTTTGAGTTGCTGGCGAAGGGGGAAGTTGCAGTCCCGCAGGGGGACAGTTCTTGCCAGTGGCTGAGACTGCCAGCAAACAGCCCTTGGGCGGGCCAAAAACTGTCAGAGGTAGATGTGCTGACGCAGTACGGGGTGCAGGTGCGGGCTATCCGCCGGGAAGGGAAATTTACTCGCTGGCCCGACGGAAGTAGCAATTTGCAAGAAGGCGATCGTTTGCTGCTGTGTGGCGGCTTTTACGAGCTCGGCTTGATGCAGCGGACGGCCTCACCGCGGGTGCCACAACCAGCTTTAAAGCTGCCTTTGGTCAAGGCCCAAGTCATCGAAAAGCTGTTTAGCGATTAGGGAAGTTCGGCAACGGATTCGCTCGACGGATGTAACGGATGTAACGGATGTAACGGAGGTCAGGAAGACCGAAGTTGGAAGAGGTTCGAGGGAAGAGGGAAGATTTTTCCCCTCTCCCACTCTCCCAATCTCCCAATCTCCCCCTCTCCCTGTCTCCCCCTCTCCCACTCTCTCTGTCTCCTCAGCCGTTGGGTTTGAGATAAGCAATTGCTGGTCGCGAGATCAGAATTTGTGTTTCTGATGGATCGAGGAGGCAAATGCAGCTATTATCCTGCCAAAAAATTCTGCCAGCTACTAAGTCGCCGGTCAGGAGTTTGATTTCCACCTGTTGTTTGTCTTTGATGTAGCTTTGTATTAAGCGAACGCTGGGCAATCCGGTTTCAAATTCAGACATAGTTCAGAAAATTATAGTCAAATATTACCTTAAACCATATTCTTCTGTTTATACCGTTTAACCCTTACTGCCGCAACTACAAGGGTGTCTCCCCGATGACGGAGAAACCCCTTGGCGGTTACTTTTATACCGATATTCATTCAGCCATTGACATCAGCATTAATTATACGAATTCTCCAAAATATTGCAACAATTACAGCACTTTCCAGGTAAGTGAAGTACAGAGAAACCGGGTTTCTTGAATAAAACCGGTTTCTGGCGAGAAATCCAGAAGAAACCCGGTTTCTGGGGTGTACTTTATAAACCTGGAATCCGCTGTATTAGTTTGTGGTTGGTTTACGATCGCGCTTCAGCTAAGGTGCGTCGCTTGGAGATGGTCGCTCTTTTTTAGAATTTAATGGTGGCGACGCACCCTACAGCTACTGTTGCATGACTTTTGAGAATTAGTATTAAATATCGCTGGGGAGTTATAAATATTATATTTGTTTATGTTGCACGAGAAAGGACTATAAATTGCATAAAGTTTTATAATACTGAGAAATGGGTAATTTGGTCCGCAAATTATCTAATCAGTTTTAACCAAAAGAGGTTTGTTTTTATGCCGATCGAGTTTGCGAAGTATCACGGACTGGGAAATGATTTTATTCTGATTGACAACCGCCACTCGTCAGAACCGGTGATCGCGCCAGAACAAGCTGTGGATTTGTGCGATCGACATTTCGGGATTGGTGCAGACGGTGTGATATTTGCTCTTCCGGGTCAAAATGACACTGACTATACGATGCGGATTTTTAACTCCGACGGTTCGGAACCAGAAATGTGCGGCAACGGGATTCGCTGTTTGGCTAAGTTTATCGCGGATTTGGACGGGTCAGAGGCGAAAACTCAGTACCGCATCCACACTCTGGCTGGTGTGATTAGCCCGGAATTGCGATCGGACGGTCAGGTTAAGGTGGATATGGGGGTTCCCCGGCTACTGGCTGCGGAAATTCCGACAACTTTGGCTGCATCGGATGCCAAAGCTATAGATGTGCCGATCGAAGTTGCTGATAAATCTTGGTCTGTTACCTGCGTCAGTATGGGCAATCCTCACTGTATTACTTTTGTAGAGGATGTTGCGGCTGTTGCTTTAGAAACTGTCGGGCCTCAATTCGAGCACAACAAAGCATTCCCGCAGCGTACCAATACGGAATTTATTCAAGTGGTACGTTCAGACTATGTAAAAATGCGGGTGTGGGAAAGAGGCGCGGGTGTTACTCTAGCTTGTGGGACTGGTGCTTGTGCTGCTGTGGTAGCTGGGGTGTTGGTAGGAAAGTGCGATCGGGCAACTGCTGTTGAGCTCCCCGGCGGCGTTTTGGAAATCGAATGGGCAGAAGTTTCTGGGCGCATTTACATGACCGGGCCGGCACAGCGAGTATTTACTGGTTGTATGAGTGATTAGTCATTAGTTATTAGTCATTAGTTATTAGTCATCAGTCACTGGTCAGAAGGGATTTTTTGTTGAATTAACAAGCAATAAAAATTATTGACTTCAAAATTTTTATTGAATTCTGACCAATGCCTTCCGCCTTCACAAATCATTGGCTGCGGACTGAAGACTGAAGGCTAATAACTAAGCCGGAAATCTCAAATCTCAAATCTCAAATCTAAAATTAAGTAGGTGGGCTGGCAGGGCTGGAGGTATTTATCTGATTCAGGACGACAACAGGCTGGTAGAAATGATGGAACAGCCCTACGACTCGGAAGACCAGTTACAAGAGTTGCTAGTAACTTATCCTAATTTGATCGCGGGAGACCAAATCGATCGGGCGACGGCGCGCAGGTGGCTGTTAATTTCGCGGGAAGCTGCACCCAGCGATGAGGAAACAGCGGTGCAGTGGTCGCTGGATCATTTGTTTCTCGACCAAAATGCAGTTCCTACTTTGGTGGATGTCCGGCGAACTCCTAATGCCGAACTGCGACAAAAAGTTTTGGGCCAGTCGATCGACTATGCTGCTAATGCGTTGGTTTACTGGCCGATCGATTCAATTATTGCTCTGTTTGAAGCTAATTGTCGCGATCGGGGTCGCGATCCTGAACAGATTTTTGAAGAGTTTCTCGGTGCGGATGCTAATGAAGACCTATTTTGGCAGAAGGTTAAAACTCATTTGCAAGCGGGTAAAGTTCGCTTAGTGTTTGTAGCTGACGAGATTTCCGCTGAGCAATAGAAAATAAATAACTTAGGATCGCGAATTAAATAATTTACACTCTTGAAAGTGGGTTGGGCCTAAGATCCCGCCCTTTCTGGACGGGCGGGACGCCCATCCCACAAGAACCATCACGCATTCTAAGTTATTTAATTCTCATATCGTTTCCGGTTGCATCGGAATGATTTAACCGCAGAGGGCGCAGAGAACGCAGAGGGAGAGAATACAGAGATGAATACAGGACGATGCTACCGGATTTGATATCATTCCTAACGAAGTTCTCGCAGAACATCGTCCCGATATCTGGGTGTCAGATTTCTCCCGCGCTCAAAAAAATCACCCAGCACCACAATGGCAAGTGTGTGAGTGCACATCAACTGCGGGATTGCCAATATGCGATTGATGCTCTTGCCAGAATTTTTGCCCCAGCGATGAAGAGGTTATTATTAAGGGCTTTTATCATCCATCGGCAACGGGAGAATATGGATGATACTAGACTCTTGAGATATCGAATAAATTTACAGGAAAGATTAACCAAAATTTTGGATTTAGCACCACAGCATCCGGATGGTATACGGTTACGAAAACGTTACGGTGGGCTGATTGACAATTTATTTCTATTTCTGGAAGATGCGACAATTCCACCCACGAATAATAGTAGTGAACAGGCGATTCGGATGAGTGTGATATTTCGCCGTGTGACCAATGGCTTCCGTTCGGAATGGGGGCGAGATTTGTTTGCTGCCGTTCGTTCAGTTGTTAATACTGGCAAGCGTCCGGGTTTAACTGCTTATCAATCCATTCAACAAGCTCTCTCTACTGATGGCTCCCTTTTTTCCCCTAGTTGAGCAATTACAATTTTTGGTTGTTCATTGGTTGGATACCTTTGTTTATAAATCGATCTTTGTCAGTTTAGTTTTGAAGAAATTACTCGATCGGTTGCAGGTTTTTTGAGGTTCCGGTGTCGGGTGTAGAGGTTGGGGAGAAAACCCGCCTCTACACGGGAATCGGGATTACAGGGGAGAAGTACGTTCCAGAAAAAACCTGTTAAGTTGATGGTGGCTAACCTACTTAGTAGACTTAGCACTAATTCTAACTTGCTCCATTGATGGGCTTGATCTCTTGTATTCGATCAAGTTGCTGCGCTGTCCCAGCAAGCGACGCTGATGAAACTGAATCTGACCTTGCAATTGGGGAAATCTCCCGATCGCACAAGATATAGCATAAAGACCAGAATCCTTGGCTGGCAAATTCCGCTGCAACATCCGGCGGTAAATTCGGTAGGTAAGTATCGGGTAGGTGGCGAGCAACCACAGGCTCCACCCGTGGGTGAACCAGGCTGTGCCCAATGCTAGCACAGGCAGAACGAATCCCCAGAACCAGATGCTGGTGGTCTCTTTGACCCAGTGGCGATCGGGGGTGTTTCCGTGCAGCCAGGAACCCTCGGCGTAGGCGTGACCGGCTCTTTGAGAACGTTTCCACCACTGGGTAAAACTTGTCATTTGGGCGTCGTGCAGGGTCATTTCTGCATCTAATCGCTCGATTTTCCAGCCGTTTTGACGCAGCCGCACGCAGAGTTCCGGTTCTTCGCCAGCAATGAGTGCAGGGTTGAAACCGCCGACTTGCTCGAACGCCGCGACGCGCATCATCGAGTCGCCGCCGCAGGCTTTGGCTTCGCCGACAGGCGTGTCCCACTCGATGTCGCAGAGTCGGTTGTATGCTGTGGCGTTGGGAAATCTTTCGCGCCGGCGCCCGCACACTACGGCTACGTCGGGTTTGGCTGTGAGTTCTTGCTGGGCGAGTTCGATCCATCCGTCAACCAATTCGCAGTCGCCGTCTACAAATTGGACAAATTCGATGTCTGGTGATAGTTTCAGCAAGCGAGCAAAGCCTTCGTTTCTGGCGCGTGCTGCAGTAAACGGTATAGATAAGTTTAGTTCTACTGTATCGGCTCCGATCGATCGGGCTAACTCTAGGCTACCGTCTGTTGATCCGGAATCGACATACACGACGCGGGCAACTTTGTCTGTGGCCGATACTAGGCACTGGCGCAGGCGCGGCCCTTCATTGCGTCCGATCGCCACTAATCCAACTTGTTTCAAGTCTTACCTCTTAAATTCCACTCGCGAGCTGTTATTTTAATATTTTAGCGACACTCAAGGTAAGTTCACAATATCTTTATATTGTAACTTCTATGGAGCTACGCTTTTCGGTGTTAGACTGCCTCTAGCTTATTCAGTTCTTCTGGAGTCAACACGATCGGCAAAACTAATCAGAAAAGCAAGCTAATAGCCTCGCCAGAAAGTTATCAAAGTTGACAAATCCATAAGCTTGCCGCTTAATCAACTTGATTCGGTTGTTAATTCCTGCTCTACAGAACCTAGTATTTCAAAAAGTTAATAATCTTATAAAAATTAACTATAAAATATAAAAATTAGGCGGTGTAAAAGCAATTATATATTCACTTACAGATATTTTTGTGATTTAATAAGTTGAGATATTACACAAATTGTCATAAAAATTATACTGAGAATATGGTAAACGTATCTAAATTAATTTAATTTGACAAAAAAGTGAGTTTTTGCATTACTAAATAACTAAAAAAAAAATCGGAAAATTCTTAAGTTTAACCCCAGTGAAGCAGATTCAATCAAAATTTTAAGAATTTATAAAATTTAAAAATCAGGATAGATTTCACAAGAGATGGGTGTTATCTTTTAAGCGTTAGCTGGCAAAGTTTAAAATTTGAAATCAATAATTATCCCTTCCCGCTCGATAGCGTTTCATTTTTAGACTTTGTGCCGGAAGTTTTTTCTTGTTGCAGTATATTTATGGCTAGCCTCCGATTGAAGTGCAAAATTTACGGGAGAGTTCTGTTTCATAATCCAGCTTTTATATTCACAAAATGTAACATCAAGCGTCCAATATAAGCTATTTTTAATGCCCCAGTGACTGCGGCTCGCCCCAGCCATTGTCTCAGCATTACTGCTGAAACTACTAAGCGTAAAAACGAGCTTATGTGGTGGTTTTATTCTACAATCTTTGTTCACTAACTATCATGACAACTGTTTTTGATCCCGTCCATAATGCTTGATTATGCAGAGGTGGTAACTCGGATAAATCCACATTCCCGACTTGTCTTTGTTACACTCGGTGATGTCCTGCTTCTACTTGTTCATGTTCATAATAATCATACTTTTTTCCTAAATAATCTGCTTCTTGAGCTACTTCAAACCACTCTTTCACGGCTTTGTATAAAAGTTGTTGATTGCCTTTGAAAGCTAAAATATAATCTTCTTTTTTCTTGAAAATCAGAGATATTATATTTTTTTGATAACAGCCGATCATCTATAGTTATTACACTTCCGGCAATTTATAACATTTCTATTAATTCCGCAATCGCTGTCATTAGATTTTAGATTTTAGATTTTGGCTTTACCCCACGGATAAATTCGGGGGCTTGAGGATTTTCGATTTTAGATTTTGGATTGATTGCACGGATAAATCACGTGGCGGGTAGCATCAAGAAATTCTTGGTCATTCCATTAGATTTTTTATGTTTTTTTTTTCTAAAACCAATTGATGAAATGAAGACTAGCTTGTAACTATATATATCGCTTTTGGCTGGCTATTTCGGTCATATAATTGTTTTATTGTTTCGCCATCAATGAAGGGCGATCGCGTTTAGTTCTAATTCCCCGACTATGGCATTTACCCAAGTCAAAAAACATTCTTGAAACTATTGTGGTTCACTTCGGGAAAATAGCCGACTAAATGTGTCATGAGATGGTAGGCTATTCGGTAATTATAGAAAGCTTTTTAAGCATTGATATTTGGCATTACCTAGGCTTCTATTGCCACCCATCCGTCTGCACCGCGTCTGGACAGCTAGAATCGCCATCGTCGATCTAATATCTTTAAGTAAGTGTTCTTTACTTCTTTCTATTCTTGAATTTTTATAGTTGGGAAAATGCTCTAAAAAAAGGGTATTTAAAAGATTCATTGAAGGTGGTAATGAATCTGTTTATTTTTGTTGGGAAGTTACAGCTTTACTAAAACCTCTTGCCATTGATAGCATCAATAAACTACAATAAACTACATGAAAAATTAGTCGGATTTAATTGTATCATATTTTGGGTAAAAGTTAAGATGCGTTTACCCTGTCTCACAAACCAGCCCCGACGGGGATATTATGGTTAATCGATCGGACATGATATCATTGGCTGCGGAATGAAGACTAAAGACTAATAACTAAGCCGGAAATCTCAAATCTCAAATCTCAAATCTAAAATTAAGTAGGTGGGCTGGCATGGCTGGAGGTATTTATCTGATTCAGGACGACGACAGGCTGGTAGAAATGATGGAACAGCCCTACGACTCGGAAGACCAGTTACAAGACTTGCTAGTAACTTATCCTAATTTGATCGCGGGAGACCAAATCGATCGGGCGACGGCGCGCAGATGGCTGTTAATTTCGCGGGAAGCTGCACCCAGCGATGAGGAAACAGCGGTGCAGTGGTCGCTGGATCATTTGTTTCTCGACCAAAATGCAGTTCCTACTTTGGTGGATGTCCGGCGAACTCCTAATGCCGAACTGCGACAAAAAGTTTTGGGCCAGTCGATCGACTATGCTGCTAATGCGTTGGTTTACTGGCCGATCGATTCAATTATTGCTCTGTTTGAAGCTAATTGTCGCGATCGGGGTCGCGATCCTGAACAGATTTTTGAAGAGTTTCTCGGTGCGGATGCTAATGAAGACCTATTTTGGCAGAAGGTTAAAACTAATTTGCAAGCGGGTAAAGTTCGCTTAGTGTTTGTAGCTGACGAGATTTCCGCTGAAATGCGCCGAGTTGTGGAATTTCTCAACGAACAAATGGACCCCGTTGAAGTTTTGGCCCTGGAAATTAAGCAGTATGTAAGTGAAGACGGTTTGAAAACGCTGGTTCCCAGAGTGATCGGTCAGACAGCGGAAGCACAGCAGAAAAAATCCAGCGCAACGCGCGAAAGAAGGCGCTGGGATGAATCTTCATTTTTTGCCGAAATCAAAGCTAGACGAGGCGCGGACGAGGCGCAAATGGCAAAAGCTATTTACCGATGGGCAAAAAGTCAAGAACCCGAAGTTCAAATCCACTGGGGAACGGGGGATGCCTACGGCGGTTTCGCCGCTCAATTGCCTCAAAAGGGAAGAAAACCTTATCAGTTATTCACTGTAGATATTGCTGGCAGAATGGAGATTTCTGCTAACAATTACGGTTCCCAGCCGCCGTTTAATGCGGAACAAAATTGGCTGGAATTGAGAAGTAAGCTGAGTGCGATCGGTCTGTCGCTACCTATAGAACCGGGTGAGAGAAGGTCGCCGAGTCTGGCTTTGTTTACTTTGCAAGACGAATCGGATCTCAAGCAAGTTATGGAAACTTTTGACTGGATTACTAATGAAATTAAAAAAGCGTAGTTATTGGGAATTGGGATAGGGCATGGGGCATGGGCATTGGTGTCAACTTAAGCTTTTGGTCCACCAGTCCTCCCGCCCACCCGTCAGTCCGCCAGGGAATGAATTCCACGGGGCTTATAGCTAAAGTCCTCTCAAAGAGGACTAATGAGTTCTTCAGTCCTCTTTGAGAGGACTTTAGCTTTGAGGCAGGGGTTTAAACCCCTGCCGGACTATCGGTTTGATGTTAAGTTGACACCAATAGGGCATGGGACGCCGCCTACTTACTTCACTTTCTTGAGAACCGCTATAAATGGTTTCAGAGAAAAGTTAAGAGCGTAGAAGGGGAAGTTCCGGTTAAAATAGCTCACCAAAACAAGTGGATTAAGTTTATGATGGTGTTTGAACTTTTTGCACAACTTGTGGGAATTGAAGACCCATTTTCTATCGGTTTTTCTTCTGAGGAGGATGAGGATAGCGAAAACTATCATTATTTTGTTATGGAAAGAAATGAATTTTATAAAAAAGCTCCTCCTCCTAACCTAGGATGTGTTTACTGGGAGATAGACGATCAGTGTTGGGGAGAATATGGAGGAATTCAAGAAGTTACTTTAAGCCGAGATCGATTAATTGTTAGTTTCGATCCTTCAAGACCCAACTCCAATACAGATTACGATGAGGCAATAATTTATTTTTCTGTAAGTGATTCAGAATTTCAGAAGTTGCAGAACACCTTGCAGAAGATAATGCTGGGTTATGAGGATAGGTTGAATTTAATTAATTAGTCACTTGCCTCAAGATTGTACTTGAAAGTCAATGCCCAATTCCCATGCCCTATGCCCCATGCCCCATGCCCAATAACTAATATCGAATATTAGCTTGTTTCATGCGCCGCAATGCTTCTCCCAGTCGATCGCAATCTGCAATTAAACTAATTCTCACATATCCTTCGCCGCCCGGCCCAAAAGCATTGCCAGGAGTCACCACAACACCCGTTTGCTGCAAAACATTGAGGGCAAAATCAGTCGAACTCATGCCCGGAGTGCAGGGAACCCAAAGATACATTGCAGCCAGAGGTTTAGGAATATTCCACCCTAATTCTGCCAATCCTTCCACCATGAAATCCCGGCGAGTCCTGTAACGATTCTGCACTTCGTGCAAGTAACTATCCGGCAATTGCAGTGCTGTTTCTGCTGCTGTTTGCAAAGCGGAAAATATACCGTAATCTAGGTTAGTTTTTAATGTCCGCAAACCTTGAATAATTTTGCTATTTCCTACTACAAAACCGACGCGCCAGCCGGCCATATTGTAGGTTTTGGACATGGTGTGAAATTCCACCCCGATTTCTTTACCGCCGGGAATTTCTAATAAACTTGTCGGTTGATAGCCGTCAAAGGCTAATTCCGCATAACACAAGTCGTGAACCAGCAAGATTTGATGTTTGTGTGCGAAAGCAACAATATCTTTGTAAAATTCGCGGGGTGCAGTTGCTCCAGTCGGATTACTGGGATAATTGAAATAGAGTATTTTGGCTTGTTCGGCTACGCTGTCGGGAATGTCGGCTAAGTCAATTACCCAGTCGTTTTCTGGTTTGAGGATGATGTTGTGAACTTTTGCACCGGCGATGATTGGGCCGCGAAATAATACGGGATAAGCAGGACTTGGTACTAATATTACGTCCCCTGGATTGATATAGGCGATCGCAAAATGTGCTAAACCTTCTTTAGAACCCAACAAAGGCAATGCTTCGCTTTCTGGATCGAGTTCAACGTTGTAGCGGCGGCTGTACCATTTAGTAATTGTACGGCGGAAACTGGCAGTTCCTTCAAAGGGTGGATAGCCGTGATTTGCAGAATTTTGGATGGCTGCGACAGCCGCTTCTACTACTGGTTGAGGAGTCGCCCCGTCGGGGTTTCCCATTCCTAAGTCTATTAAATCGAGTCCTTGTTCGCGGGCGCGGGCTTTGAGTTCGTCGAGACGGGCAAATACGTAGGGCGGTAGTTTTTGCAACCTGTCAGCAGGGGTAATCCAATCCAAGGTCATTTATTTTTTGTCAGTTGTCAGTTTTCCTGGTTTGTAGTAAGGACTTTCGTCCTTGCTAGCACAGCCTTTTCAGGACTTTAGTCCTTACTACAAACTGTTTTAATTCTTAATCTTTAATTCTCCCACAGGTGCGGTGGTAGAAACCATCGCTGCCATTAATTGTTGGGGAACAACTTTAAAAGGCAGTCGGTGGATGTCGGAATTGGGATTGCAGGCTATGTCGGCGGCGCGCTGCAATTCTGTGATGGTAATGTCTCCGAGTCCGAGGTTGTCTAAAGTTTGGGGCAATCCAATCTCGGCGTAGAATTTTAGCAGTTGCTGTCTGGCGCTAGCGGCGAGTTGATTGTTTTGCAGCATTTCTTCTAGTCGCAGTTGTACTAAAATGCCGTAGGCGACTTTTTCGCCGTGCAATGTGCCGTGACTTGCTAATAGATGAGTTAGGCCGTTGTGGACGGCGTGGGCGGCGACGGTGCGACATTGAGCACCACCGATTCCACCGATTACTCCTGCTAGCAATACGGCCGCATCTGTGACTTCTTGCCAGGTTTCGCTACCGGGTTCTTTGAGGGCGGCGGCTGATTTTTGAAATAAAATATCGCGCAGTATTCTAGCTTGTTGGACGGCGGAAATTATCAGGGTTTGTTCGGAGTGTCCGCTGCTGACTGATGCTTCGTACCATTTGGCGATCGCATCTCCAATTCCTGCTACTAATGTCCGCTGCGGTGCGGTTTGAATCAAACCGTAATCGAGTATTAATAAGTCTGGACATCTGGCTAATGTGACATCGTATTGGAATGCACCTTGTTCTGAATAAATGTTAGAAAGGGCTGTCCAAGCGGCACAGGTGGCTGCTGATGTGGGTATGGTGACGATCGGGATTTTGCACTGATGGGCGACGAGTTTGGCTGCGTCTAAGGCTTTGCCGCCGCCAACTCCGATGATGAAGTCGGCTTGATGGGTTTTGGCTGCTTCGCGGAGGGTTTCGAGGCTGGTTTCGCTGCAATCCTTGCCGTATGCTGTTTCGGCGGATTTTAACTGCTGCTGTTCGAGGATTGGTTGCAGGTAGGGTTGGGCGGCGGCGAGGGAGTTGCTGCCGCCGACGATTAGCGGCCGCTTTCCGAAACGGGCGATCGCATCTCCGGCTTGTGCTAAGGCCGATCGACCTCGCAATACACAGGCGGGAGCAATTGTCAAGGAATAAATTGCTGGTGCGGTGGCGGTTTTGGTGCTTTGGGTTTGAGTCATCGAACCACTGGATAAGTGACGAGAAGGTTGACGCTTTGCAGGATTGCTGGATTTTCTAGGATAACTCTAATCTATGCGAATATGGTAAGTTTTATAAAGTTTTTATTAAGTATTGTTGGGCTGTTGGGGGGTGGGAGAACCCAGTTGAGGGGCGATCGCTATGATAAATTTAGGAATATAAGCAATTTCAAGGATAGGGCAATGCTGACTAAACAAGATTGGGACTGGTTAGCAGTGTGTTCTCATTATCAAACGGCTGTCACAGTCCAGACACTTCTCAAAGAAGGAAAATCTATGGAAGCAACGGCAGGTTTAGAATCTTTAATTGAAGCAATGGGAAGAACCGAAAAACGAGCATTAAAAAGCCAGTTAATTCGTTTAATGCTTCATATTATTAAATGGAAATCTCAACCTCAAAAACAAACTACTAGCTGGGCTATTAGCATTCTATCCGCACGCCGAGAAATAGAAGATATTCAGGAAGAAGTTCCTAGTTTAAATCGTGAATTTATTGCATCTATTTGGGATAAATGTTTTCAAGCAGCCGTGAAAGAGGCTAACACCGAAATGAGGAAAGTTGAATGTCAATTGACTTCCCTTTCTTGGTCAGAAGTTTTTGAGGAGGAATATACTTTATCTGATAACGATGAAGAAAATTAAAGTTTAGATCGATACGAAATCTGGATTCAACCGCCGATTGCCATAACTATTGATTTATGATAAATTTAGGAATATAAGCAATTTCAAGGATAGGGCAATGCTGACTAAACAAGATTGGGACTGGTTAGCAGTGTGTTCTCATTATCAAACGGCTGTCACAGTCCAGACACTTCTCAAAGAAGGAAAATCTATGGAAGCAACGGCAGGTTTAGAATCCTTAATTGAAGCAATGGGAAGAACCGAAAAACGAGCATTAAAAAGCCAGTTAATTCGTTTAATGCTTCATGTTATTAAATGGAAAAATCAACCTGAAAAACGAACAGCTAGCTGGGCTATTAGTATTCGTTCGGCGCGGCGAGAGCTTGAAGAAAGTCAAGAAGAAATGCCGATTTTAAATCGTGATTTTATTGAGTCTCTCTGGGAGAAATGTTTTAAAGTTGCGCTGAAAGATGCCCAGGATGAAATGGGTAAAAAATGTCAATTAACCTCACTTGCTTGGTCTGAAGTTTTTGAGGATGAATATAGTTTTGAGACTTTTTGAATTCTGTCATCCTCCCAGTCTTCGCCATCGAGTACCGAAAACTCGCTTAATTCAGGATAAGTCAAAAAATCTTCGGCTGTAGCAGGTATAAATGGTGCTAGTATTTTATGGCGTTCTGCTATTGGCAGACTAGCAATTTCTCGCTTGTGATAGCTTGAGAGTAGGTGCGGTTGTTGACGAACTGTTAGACTCAGAACTTTCGCTGGGTAACTGCTTTTTTTGTTCCGCTTTTTGCACGAGGAATTGTGCAAAGTCGAGCACTTCTTGTTGTTTCTCCGTTGGCAACTGTCGCAGATTCTCTAACACTGCTTGCTCAAAATTAATTGTTTCTGACATTTCAATTACTTTTCCTAAGCGTTTATCGGTTTATTTCTCACGCAGTCAAGTTTTGTAGTTCCATGTTTGCAAATCGCGCCATAATTTTCATCTTTCCCTCTTACTTCACCCATCACACCGCCAAATCTTGATACTCCCATCAGAACTGCCACTAACCAGAGTGTTTCCATCCGGGCTAAAACTGACCGAATTAACCTGGGCTGAATGCCCTATGAGAGTGTGAATTTCCTGTGTTTTCAGATTCCAAAGCTTGATAGTGTTGTCTCCACTACCACTAGCAATAATTTGTCCATCCGGGCTGATGACCACGGAAAAAACCGACTGTGAATGCCCTGTGAGAGTGTGAGTTAGCTCTCCGGTTTTCAGAGGCCAAAGCTTGATATTGTTGTCTCCACCACCACTAGCAATAAATTGTCCATCCGGGCTGATGACAACGGAAAAAACCGACTGTGAATGGCCTGTGAGAGTGCGAAATCCCTGTCTGGTTTTCAGATTCCAAACCTTGATAGTATTGTCATAACTGCCACTAACCAGAGTGTTTCCATCCGGGCTGATAGCGACAGACCAAAGCGAGTATGAATGTCCAGTGAGAGTGCGAATTTCCTGCCCGTTTTTCAGATTCCACAGTTTGATACTATTGTCTTGACTGCCACTAGCAAGAGTTTCTCCATCTGGACTAAAAGCAAGAGACCGAATTAAACTTGAGTGACCCTTGAGAGTGGTAATCTCTTGTCCAGTTTCTAGATTCCACAGCTTAATTGTTCTGTCATAACTTCCAGTAGCTAAAATTTTTCCATGAGGGTTAATAGCAACGCAATAAACCGCAACTGAATGCCCAGAGAAAGTACGAATCACCTCTCCTGTATGCAAATTCCAAAGTTTGCTGCAATTTCCACTGCTGTTACTAGCAAAAGTCTTGCCATCTGGACTAATAACTACGCAATCAACAGATGGCAGACCTACGCCATTAAGAGTTTTTACACATTTGAAGGAGTGAGTTTTTCTAAGGATTTTTTCTTCTATTTGTTGTGGGCTTTTTACTTCACATTTGGCAGCTTCTTCTATTTGTTGTTGGCGTTTTGCTTCAGCTTTGGCAGCCTCTTGAGATTGACGTTCCGCTTCTACTTGCTCAATCAGCTTTTTCAACTCCTGTTCATACTGTTCTCCCTGTCGCTGCTGAATATCCTGAAGAATATCAAAATAAGGTTTCACCAACTCTTCTGCTAATCCATATTCAGCCAATTCATCCTTTAAATTAAATAACAAAGGTTCATACCCAGGATCAATATTGAGATAATACAAATCCGCTAAAAATGCCGCCAGCAACTTGTGAATCGCTACAATCAACTGCCGAATTATGCGTAAAGCTTTTTTCTCAGTTACTCCCGATGCTAAAAGTGCATCTTTCGCCTCTTCCCAGTCAAAAACTTTGGTAGAAAACAGGGAGACTTCCTGATTATTCAGGAATCCCCAAAAGCCGACGCGGAAAGTTACGGCATAGTCGCTGATATCGCTATATAAAATTGTCGTCGGAACCGGAGATAAAATTCGCTGCAAGCGTTCCACATCAATATCACCAATCGACTCAGTGAAATAGTCGCTATAAAACTTAACTGGGCGTAAGACATCCTGTTGAGGATAATGCTGTCTGAGAAAATCTCCGACACTTCTCATCTCAATTGGCAAATCTTCACAGAATGTTTCCGGGCATTGCTTGCTAATTTTTGGCGGTGATAGTAAGATTAAGAGGCGATGTTGCTGCTGAAGTAAAATCTGCTTAGTTTCCTCTCGATTTAACTTAGAAAACCAAGTATCTTTATCCCAATTTGTTTGAATTTCTGCCAGCTTGACCTGAATATCCTTTGCTTGCAATTCCCGCATCAAATCCCGTTGCAAGGCTGCCAGCTTCAGTCTGTCTCGCTGTTCCTGTTCCTGCAACTCAAGGCGGCGTGCTGTTTGTGCTACTGTTAGCTTTAACAATTCCCGGTCTCTGGTATCTTTCGCCTTCGTGTATTCCAGCATTTCTTGAGAATAACGCTGTTTGGCTCGCTCTATCTCAGTCGAATCAGATGAGTTATTGGGAGCGGGAATCAGAATATCTCGGTACTTTTGAGAGTTATTGCCGAAGGCTTCTCCTAGTTTGTAGCCGATATTTCTGGCGATGGGTGAGAGCACTGCCGAGATGTAGGGAGCGATAGCGGCGATGATTGTTGGAAGCATAAATGTGCGTGAGGATGGGGTTATAAATAGTGTAGCAACTTGTTGAGATGAAAAAAGCAACTACAAGCGCGTTAATACTGTAAGAGGTCTATTATGCAAAGCTGACTACACATCTTTTTGAACTTCTATGCGATAGTTGTAGCCCTGTTCGGTGAGGAATAGTTGGCGGTGTCGGGCAAAATCTTCCTCGCAAGTTTGTAGCGATACTAATGTATAAAAGCTGGCATTGTGTCCGTCGGGCTTGGGGCGGAGAATTCGTCCGAGGCGCTGCGCTTCTTCTTGGCGAGAACCATACTTTCCCGATACCTGAATCAACACATCGGCATCGGGTAAATCGACGGCAAAATTGCCCACGCGAGATAGAACTAATCCGGGAATCTCTTTGTGACGGAATGCTTCGTATAACCGATCGCGCTCTGCCTGTTTTGTCTTCCCCGTAATCAGAGGCAATTCGGTAATTTTGGCGATCGCATCTAACTGTTCGAGATACTCACCAATAATTAAAATACGGTGTCCCGCCTCCTTTTGCAACAAACTTTGTACCACATCCAACTTACCCGGATTTTCCGCAGCAATCCGAAACTGATTGCGGCGGGGCGCTAGGGCATATTCCATTTTTTCCGCCTCATTTTGGGCGACACGGATTTCCGTACAATTCGCAGTCGCAATAAATCCCTGTCCTTCCAATTCGCGCCAAGGTACGTCATAGCGCTTGGGCCCAATCAATGTGAAAACATCGCCTTCTTTCCCGTCTTCGCGAATCAATGTCGCAGTTAAACCTAACCTGCGTCGTGCTTGCAATTCAGCGGTGATCCGAAATATCGGTGCAGGTAATAGATGGACTTCATCATAAATAATCAGTCCCCACGATTGGGCGTTAAACAACTCGAAATGCGGGAATTCATCATCTTTATTCGATCGATAACTTAGCATTTGGTAAGTCGATAGGGTGACAGCAGCCGTCTGTTTGGAGACACTGCTGTACTCAGCGATCGCATCCTCAGTTAAACTCGTTTTGTCTAATATTTCCCTGCGCCACTGGTGCACTGAAGTCAAACTGCTGGTGAGGATGAGTGTCTTTTGCTTTACCAAACTCATCGCTAACATCCCGACTATGGTTTTACCAGCCCCGCAGGGTAGGACGATCGTCCCACTTCCACCTTTTACCTCCCCGTCCTGATAGAATGCTTCTGCGGCTTTGTGTTGATAAGCACGCAAATTAAAGGGCAAGTCCGCTAAAGTACGATCGCGCAAAGAAATCCCTAATTCGGCACCCTCGACATATCCAGCCAAATCTTCTGCCGGATAGCCAACCGCTAGTAAAGCTTGCTTGAGTACGCCGCGATTCCCGGCATCGACTTGAAAGCAAAGATCGGAGATGCGCTTGCCCAACATTGGTTTAACGCGATCGTCCCGTACCAGCAATTCCGCTAGGGGCAAATCGGCAATTCGCAGTTGTAAATCCGGGCTAGCCGCATCGATTCTTTCAATTACAGTTAATCCATACCGCGCCCCCAACAGTTCAATTTCCTGCGCTACGGACTCAGGAATGGCATACTTGGCATATTTTCGCAAAGCTGCGATCGCGTCTTCAACTGGCATTCCCGCCGCCCGCGCATTCCAAACACTGAGGGGCGTAATGCGATAGGTGTGGATGTGTTCGGGACTTTTGATTAATTCGGCAAAAGGGGCGATCGCTTCTCGCGCCTGTTGTGCTGTGGGGGCGTGAACTTCTAGTAAGATCGATCGATCGCTTTGCACGATCAAAGCATTTTCGGGAACATAATTCATAAGAAGAAGGAAGAAGGAAGAAGGAAGAAGGAAGAGGGAAGAGGGAAGAAGGAAGAGGGAAGAGGGAAGAAGGAATGCACTACACGGATTAACACGGATACACGGATTAATTATTAGGCTTGTCTCAAATGCGATCGGGAAGAAGGAAACTATTTTAGATACTTTTAGGGTGAAGCAGTCGGGCGATTGTCCCTGCAATAAATTTCAGGATTTGTATCGGACTGCTGCACCCTGGCGCGAGTGCGATCGATACCACCGGACACTATCTTCTACCAATTTTAAACGAAATAACAGTATTCTTGTCCCCCCCCTTTGCAAGGGGGGGCTAGGGGGGGTCGAAGAGTGTTGCACGATTTTAGAGAAATGGTATTACTATTTATCCCGCTGGGGTAAGACGTAGCCGACTTGCCGCAGGGCGTTGCGAAACTTAGTTTCCTGGAATAATGGAACTGCTAAAGTGCGATCGCCCGCTAGCTGACAGAATTTTTTGGTACGGGAATCATTGGCAATCAACACAGCTAAATGGGCGTTTTTACATTCGATTAACTTGACAGTTCCTGCATCTTGCAAACTATTCGATCGTTCTGTAACATCCGTCAGAAATTGCTGTACGGTTTCGGGTAGCGGTTCGATACTTCTTGTCTCTAAAACTTCTTTAAATTCTGCTAGCGGGTATCCAGCTTCAATGGCGGTAAATAGCTTTTGTCGATCGAGTTGCCAGACGACATCTGAAACTTTTTTAGCATAGAGATCGAGGACGATCGCATCTGATGCCGCAATGCCTTCTCCTGCTACAACAATATCTAAATTGGGCAGTACGCGGAGTGTTTGACGGAACTCAATTGCTGGCGGGGTGTAATTCTGAGTCAATCCCAAACAGTAAGCCCCCAAAGCTGTCATGCGAAAAGAAATTAAGCCGTCGTAGCGGCTGAGAAATCTCAAATCGTCCGTTCCCCAAAGATCGTCAAAGTCGCTGGGGATGAGGGACGGATCGGCATAGGCAACATCAATTATTCCCAGGGTAGCAACATATTCAAACAACAGGCAGCGCATATATCTTTCTTGCAGAATATGCCAATCGTGACTGCCCGAATATCCTAAGTTACCATACCCAAATTCAGAAATATAGAGATTGTCGGGATCGCGCGTTACTTCAAACCGATTGCCCGTTGCCAACATATACCTGCTAAATTCGCTAAACAGAACCCATTTACCGACAGGACATTCTGCTAGCCTTGAGGCGATCGCCTCTCTCCGCCCCGCCACCGCTGTCATGCCGCGCGCGCCCTTGCCAGTTTGTCCTTTAATCGCATCAATGCGGCGAAATTCATCAAAAGTGTTTGTTTTTAACCAGCGCTTCCATGCTGTCTGTAATCCTTTGGCAGGTGATTCTTGCAAAGCTTTCTGTCCCGCTTTGGTCAAAACTAGCTTTTTGCCCGATAGTTCGGCGAATTTGCTTGCTTGGGCGATCGCTGCCCAAGCAAAGGATTTGATGTTACCAACCTCGTAGAATATATCGCCCTTTTCCAAGGTAGCTTGGCGCTGTTCGTCGTTATAAAAATCACCCCCTTGCAATACAGCGGCGATCGCTTTGAGAGTTGCGGCACCAGGTAATGCGGTTTTCTCACTAACGGCAACTTTGCCCGACTGAATCAGACGCAAAACTGCTTCCAAATCCTTTGGGGCTGCCCGTTCCATTTCACAAATAGTCAAAGGAAGTTCGTACTCGGATACCTCTCTTTGAGATGTACGAAAGTTACGTTTTTCTACACGAACCATAAAATTATCTGGCAGTACATCACCAACCAGATTTAAGGAAATTCCTTGAGGTTTTGGCACAAACTTCAGCAATTTTTCTTCAAGATCGTAGGGTATCACAGTGCCGTAGAAGAACAAGCATAGTAGGGATGGTTCTCGGTTGTATCCATAGCGATCGCTGGTTCCCCAGTTTGGTTGTTGTCCGTATTTCGCCACAAATACATCGGCATCATAGCCACCACCTGACCCATGTATAACTTCCGCTACGGCCGCTTTTTGCAAATCGTCTAATTGCGCCCAAACTTGCTTAAGTTTTTCTCCCTGCATTTGCTGTTTAATCCCAGCAACCAGGTCAGCTTTGCGGGTTAATTTACGATCGCCCGACAACAGTGCATTCAGCTTTTTTAAATCTTCAACAATTATTCCTTCCAGTGCCTCTTGGAGGGTAGGAACATCATCTATGGTTTGGTAACGCGGCATAATTTTTGGCAATTCGCCTGCTGCAAAATTGTTTGTGCTACCAAATATAACAACTTTCCCCGATTTGTAATTTGAATTTTTGTGACAAAAATTCAAATTCTGGTTTAATATTTATTTTTAAGCACGCAAATTTATCTGCTCAAGTACAGAAGGAGGCGTTCTAAACAACTCGGAATTACACAACTATTCTTGCACACTTTTAGGTAAATAATCTTAATTTAAGATTTGAGATTTGAGATTTAACTCGGAGTGTGAGATAATTATTTACAATCGTGAGCGAAAGCATCCAGGATACAAGCCCCCGGATTCATCCGTGGAGAAATAAAAAACCTGTATCCGATAAACTTGCCCCCCCAGTTTATCCGTGGGGTCAATGCTTCAATTCTTTAATCGAAAATCGAAAATCGAAAATCGAAAATCGATTGACTTGTATTTTACTGAGTCCGCCGACGCGGTAAAACAGCAGTGGCAGTCAGCATTCTTAAAAAAAATCCCAATTCCTAATTCTCACAAACCAGACGATATGACTCAAAAGCCAACCGCAACCTATCGCACCGAAAGCGACTCGATGGGAGACAAACAAATCCCATCTAATGTCTATTATGGCATCCAAACTCTAAGGGCTATTGAAAATTTCCCGATTAGCGGCATTAAGCCTTTATCAACATACGTTGATGCTTGTGTTTTAATTAAAAAAGCAACGGCGATCGCCAATGGTGAACTAGGCTGCATTCCCCAAGACATCAGTCAAGCAATTGTCCAAGCAGCAGATGAAATCCTAGCTGGCAAATTGCGCGATCAATTTGTAGTTGATGTCTACCAAGCCGGCGCCGGAACTTCTCACCACATGAACGTTAATGAAGTTCTTTCAAATCGCGCTTTGGAAATTATGGGCGATGAAAAAGGCAATTACAAGCGCGTTAGTCCTAACGATCATGTAAACTACGGTCAATCGACAAATGATGTGATTCCGACGGCGATTCGGATTGGCGGATTGTTGGCGTTAGAAAAAACTCTGTTTCCGGCTTTGTCGGATGCCGTAGTCGCCCTAGAAAACAAAGCCGAAGAATTCAAAGATATTGTTAAATCCGGCCGCACTCACCTGCAAGATGCTGTGCCGGTTCGACTCGGCGACACCTTCGGCGCTTGGGCGCAAATTCTGAAAGAACATACCTTGAGAATTGACAGGGCATCCGATGATTTGACATCCCTGGGATTGGGGGGAAGTGCGGCAGGAACCGGGTTAAATACTCATCCTGAATACTGTCAAAAAGTTGCTGAAATTCTCTCCGAATTAATTGACCACCCCCTGAAACCAGCAAAGCATTTAATGGCTGCTATGCAGAGTATGGCACCGTTTGTAAATGTCTCCGGTGCACTGCGAAATCTCGCTCAGGATTGCGTTAAAATGTCCCATGACTTGCGTTTGATGGACTCCGGGCCGAAAACGGGTTTGAAAGAAATTCAACTGCCTCCTGTGCAACCTGGTTCGTCAATTATGCCGGGAAAATACAACCCTGTGATGGCAGAAATGACATCGATGGTTTGTTTTCAAGTTATGGGTTACGATAGCGCGATCGCCCTTGCCGCCCAAGCGGGACAATTAGAATTGAACGTGATGATGCCCCTGATTGCCTACAATCTCATTCACAGCATCGAAATTTTGGGCAATACCATCAGCGCTTTGACTACACAATGCCTCGCCAAAATTGAAGCTAAGGGCGATCGATGTCTCGCCTACGCAGAAGGCAGTCTCGCCCTCGTTACCGCCCTCAACACTCACATCGGCTATCTCAACGCCGCCGCTGTCGCCAAAGAATCTCTAGAAACCGGCAAATCTTTGCGGCAAATTGTGCTAGAAAGGGGTTTAATGAGTGCAGAAGACTTGGCAAAAGTTCTAGATTTAGAGAAAATGAGTGCGATGCCAACATCTTCTGCTAACGTATAGGCGATCGCAGGAATCAGCTATAAACTAGAAGGCTGAACTCGATTTAATTCTGCCTTCAGTCTTCTGAGTTCTGCCTCAGCCCTGTCACAGGTTAAAGTTAAACAATTCAGAATTCAAATTTTTTAGATTTAATTCTGATTTTTTTTATAGTCTAAAGTTGGGGAGCAAAATTTATGCGCGCCGGTTCTTTTGCCAAATTAACTCAAGATAAAGAGAACACAACTCAAGTGACATTTCATTATGTGGAAGGTCAGGCTGAAACTTTCACTATTCCGATACCTGCACAAGAACTACAAGAAGAACTGCTGAATTTGTTAAATCAACCTTGGTTGACTTTCCATTTAGCCGATCAAACGGTTTTTATCTGCACAGCCAGGGTGGTAAAAGTAGAAGTAAAACCTGCTATCCCTGAACTGCAAGGTCAAGGAATATTCTCTAACTCGCTGCGAGTTAGTACCATGCAGCGGGCTGCATCTGGTAGATTGCCGATGAATAGTTAGGGTTCATTTGTATTGAGATGATTCTTGATAACGCAGGCGCATATCACCCTGGTTAGGGTGTTCCGTGCCTGCGTTACATTGAGCTTAAGCTGAAGTGCATTGGGAGCATCTCAATGAAAGCAGGCCTCCGCTAGAAATTGGAGTTTTGAGGCAGGAGTTTTGAGGCAGGAGGGAAGAGGGAAGAGGAAGAAGGAAGGACCCAGAAGAAGTGTTTTTACAAATATGAGATGCTCCCAGTGCATTTAAATTGTATAGTCAAATTTAAAAAAAGTCTTGTGGGGAGTAGGGTTTGGCACTCTTAGCCCGCCCCAAAAATACAATTTAGATGCCCAACAGCTTAGACCTATTGTAAAATAATTTTATGATATAATGAAACATTTTGCTTGAGTTAATTGAATCCCAACTCGTAACTTATTTTCACTCTTGTCTTGCCATAGACAGGATAAGATGCTAGAAAGTTCTGTTGTCATTACACAATAAGTAAATCACGAAAAATCAATCTTATATAAATTTGCAATCTTGTCAATTTCCACGTTGATTTGGTATCAACATTCAAACCCTCAAAGCAATAGTTAACGCCAAGGGTGAACTTTGCTGTAGAAAATAATAAAGACAGAAGAGGACTTCGCACCATCCTAACTCTCGAAGAAGATGTCTTAGTCGCCTTGGAATATTGGCAACAATATCGAACATATTTTGGTATTTTTTTTTGTAAAGGACAGAGAAAAACAATCGATATTGTTATGCAATCCCCATTTTTTTTCTGACTTGTTGGTTATATTCGTGGATGACGTTCCAGATTGCCCCGATCTGATTTTATAGCTTTTTCGAGAATGATAATGTTTTTCTCACTAATATCAATTCACTATGAACCTGCACTTAATATAGCTTCAAGGATATAGTCCCAACCACAGAGAGATAAAACTTCTTCATTCGTGAGAGATTTGATAATTATATCTACCTGTTCTTTGAGTTTATCTAAACTCGAATAATTTTCCCACTTGAGGTCTTTTTTTGTATGTTCCCACAATCTTTCAATCGGATTCAATTCAGGACTATAGGCAGGTAAATATATTGGCATTACATGGTCATGCCAGTCTAATAAGAGAGCTTTATGAAAGCTACCATTATCCATGATAATTAGATTGAAATAGTCTGAGTATTTTTCAGCAAATTTATGTAAAAACTCTTGAAAGCAGTTGTGATTGAGCTGAGAAAATTATTGATAATATAGTTCACCTGTTATGGCTATACAACTCCATACACATAGAATTTTCCTCGCTTCCATTGCTTTTTTCCGACTGGTTTTATCCCCTTCAATGTAATCATCATGCCCTGCATAGTAATCAATCCAAATCTACTCTCGTCCTGACACCATATCCTTACAGGCTGTCCTGTTCCGAAATATTTAATCATTACTTTGATAATCTCCCACAGTTTTTTTTTTAAAAGTTTGTCTGTGCAACTTCGTTCACCTTATTGCTTTGGGGTCTTGGGACGAGAGAGGTAATATTTTAATTTATAATGAACTAGGTCATGTACGACTTTATAGCTCACTTTGATTCCGCATTCTTTTTCTAGCCATATCTGTAATTTGCCATAACTTGTTTCCCCCTCTGGCTCTTGCAGTTTTTTGATTAATTTTTATCTAACTTCGGGCGGTATATGTGGAGTCTTACCGGGAGCTTTTTTTTACTGTGAGTAATGAGGTAATTCCACCTTATTTGTAAGCTCTTAACCAACGATATATTGTTGATTCGTCTCGATCGGTGCATCGTGGCTAATTCTTCTCTTGTTTTGATTTTTTTGGTGGCAATTCAGTATAATAGCAGTAATTTTTCTTTACTTACTGCGGTTATAGCCCGTTCGAGTCGATGCTCTAGTTCCTCAACCGTTTCCGGGATTTCTACCTTAAATTTGTTGCCCATATTGCATCTCCTCTACTTTTAGCCTACATGAGCGTGTACCTTCATAGTGAATTGGTATTAATACAAAGCGGTATAATTATAACGTGATTAAGAATAACCATCCACGTGTTGAAATAATTTAATAAGGTGAAACTCCTTTCTTTGGTTCGTCTCAGCTTGACTGTAGCCTGACCAAACAAGCAATAGTGAATTATTGAGCGTACCTATCTGGCGTTGTGATGGACTCTGAAAGCATAAACAAACAAACAAAATATACGCAAGGCTTGGATTTGTGCAATCGCTGAGTGGGTAGAGGTGCATTGATAACGCCTTTGAAAGTCCCTTTGTGGTCTTAATCAAGAATCCCCCCGATTCATCGGTGGGGAGTATCAAATTTCCCCCCTCAATCCGCCTATGTGCCAGTTGAGAGTGCCGAATGTGGGTTGGAAATCATCGGTGATGGGCAAATCCGAGGGGAACTCGAAGCTCAAACAGCTCGCTTAGGCATCGACAGCAGCGTTGTATTTAGTGGCTGGCTGTCTCAGGGGGAGTGCGCCCTCAAAATGCAACAAGCTCATGCAATGGTTTTCCCCAGTGTGCGGGAATGCGGCCCGGCAGTGGTGATGGAGGCAATGGCAGTGGGCTTGCCCGTCATAGCAACGAACTGGGGCGGCCCGGCAGATTAGGAATGAGAATTAAATAACTTACAATGCGTGATGGTTCTTGTGGGATGGGCTCTTATAGCCCGTCCAGAAAGGGCGGGCTATCAGCCCATCCCCTACTCCCCACTTTCAAGAGTGTAAATTATTTAATTCGCGATCCTTATCTGAATTCCACTTGCGGTATTTTAGTAGAACCCGCTTCCAGAGAAGGCTTTGTCAAGGGACTGACAGATGCGATGCTCAAGCTCGCTCAGTCACCAGAATTGCGGCAGAGTATGGGTTGTGCGGGACGGGAACGAGTCCGGCAGCCTTTTGATTGGGAACGCAAAGTCGATCGAATACTTGAAATTTCTCAACAAACGATCGACGATTGTCCTAAGCATTAGGAAGCCGACCATTAAAGGATAAAGCAGCAGCTTTCAGGTTGAAAGCTGCTGCTTGGGAGTGCTAAAAAAGTATGTGGCGGCCCAAAGACCCCCCTCTACCTCCTAGCGATCTAAAAACGGGTTAACCCGTTTGTTTGGTTAACCCGCGAGCTTGGAAATATGCAGTTCAATTAGTTTTGCACTACCAGCTTAACGTTGGCATTTTGCAAACCGCGCTGCTTGACTGCTGCCAAGGTCTTGTTGACTGCGTACTTCTGGTTGATGGAGTTGATTAACTCAGTTTGATTGTGCTTTTTGGCGACGCCCCAGAGGTCGGCAATCAGGTCAAAAGAACCATCGCTATTGCGAGACCAACCCAGGTCATATTCGCCTTCCAGAATCGCCACGATGTCGGAGCGAACGCGCTGACCGTTATAGCCACGAACATCAGCTTCTGACTTGACTGAAATGCCCAAGTCGCGCAGGGAAGCTTTCAGGATTTCGGCATCGGTGATTTTGGTACGCAGTGTGCTAAAGTGAGACATTGGATTTCCTCCTAATAAAACTGAGAGAGAAACAACAACGGTCTGGATTTAACGGTGCCGCTTGGCGGCTCTTGAATCGAACTGCTAGCTGTTGCTAGCCTTTGCTCCTGTTTGGACCAGGAGAAAGCTTTTAAAATTCCATTCGCTGATATTCAGCGACGGAAGACGCAGCGGGCCGTGCACGCTGTCTAGCCCAATCTCGCAGGGCGGTGACCTGTTCGGTCATTGTTTTAGACAGTGGCATTGTGGATTTAATGGCCGCGATGATGTCTAGCTGCGTAAACTCTCGATCTTGAGCGAAGGCTTCGTACATTGCGGCTACTAGCGCTTGCTCAATCTCTGCACCTGAAAAGCCCTCGGAAACATTGGAAAGTTGCTCTAAATCGAAGCGAGTAATTTCCCGACGGCGCTTTGACAGGTGAATCTTAAATATATCTTGGCGTTCTTCTTTGGTAGGCAGATCAACAAAGAAGAGTTCGTCGAATCTGCCTTTCCTCAAGAATTCTCCCGGCAACCGCTCGATTCGGTTGGCTGTTGCCATTACGAAGACTGGGGAAGTCTTTTCTTGCATCCAAGTGAGGAACGAACCGAAAATCCGGCTGGAGGTGCCTCCGTCTGAGTCGGCCGAACCAGTGCCTCCTGCAAACGCTTTGTCTAGTTCGTCGATGAAGAGGAGGGCTGGAGAGATGGATTCTGCGGTTTTGAGGGCATTGCGGAGGTTGGCTTCCGATCGACCCACCATCGAGCCGTCGTAGACTCTACCCATATCTAGCCTCAGCAGGGGCAGTCCCCAGAGGCGGGAGGTGGTCTTGGCAATCAGCGATTTCCCGCATCCCGGTACGCCGAGAATTAACATCCCTTTTGGTTGGGGCAGACCGTATTCTCTCGCCCTTTCTGTAAAGGCGTTGGAACGCTGTCTCAGCCACCGCTTCAGCTCTTCTAAGCCGCCGACTGCATCCAGGGTTTCGTCTTCTTCAATGAACTCTAGAATGCCGTTGCGCCGAATTAATTGCTTTTTCTCCGAAAGAACTATGTCTACTTCTTCTTCTGTGAGGCGCCCAGTCGAAACTTGAGCTTTGCGATAAACTTTTTCAGCTTCGTCCTTGGTCAATCCCAAGGCTGCTTTTAAAAGTTTTTCTCGCCCTTCTGTGGTAATGCGTCGCGATTTCGTTTGTTCCAACTGACCAGACAATACTTGGTTTAGTTCCTTCATGTCTGGCAACGCGAAGTCTAATACCACTACTTCCTTTTCTAGCTCGATCGGAATTTGCTGCAAAGGAGACATCAGTATAATTGTCTTTTGCGTTCCTTTGAAGTTGGCGATCGCATCGCGCAACCACCTCGTTACCGGAGGAGAATCTATAAAAGGATGCAAATCTTTGAAAATGTAGATGCTAGCGTTACTGTTGGGTTCTCGCTGCCTGATCACCCATTCAATTGCTGCCTCTGGCGAGACGGTGTTGTGTTGGGTGGTGGTGCGGGGTTGACCATACTCCACAATGCCGTGAGTTACAGTCCAGATAAATACTCGTCGCTGTGGTTTCGCTTGAGCTATTGTCGAAATTGCTTGCTCACACCGCTCTTCCTCGGATGTCACGAGGTAGATCAGAGGATATTGAGCTTGGATTAGAATACTGATCTCTTCTTGCATATTCCTCGACCCACTAGAGACGGTGCTATCTTTGCTGAATCTCAATGCTGCCATTAGCCCTCTTACTGAAATTTTCAGTTTTAGCTTTTTGGGGAAGCAAGGCATTCTTAGCAGGGAACCAATTCTTCCTCTCCCGGTTTTGCCGTGCTGGCACTGACGCCGGACACCTGCTTTACTGGAAGATCCTGTTCAGCCAATACGCTCGGCTGACTTGTTACGGATGCCAGTTCTCCATCTCGCATTACTACTGAACCCGTGCATTCTGGACAGTTGTATACCCGATGGGTTTGTCCGTAGGATGCTTCTACTTCGTCAACCAGTTCGGGATTTCCTAGGTAGAAGACAATTGCCCTTTCTGCAATTGATGACATCGGTTCAGTTTCGACTGCGGCTCGGATTTTGAGCTGGCGATGCAGTTCTGGTGGAAGATACAATGTAACTTTTTGCTTTTCTTGCATATGACAGTGAATTGACTTACCCGGGTATGTATATCAGATTAGCCACTTAATTCTTTGCTGTCAAGCCTCTATGCTGCTTTAGCGTCATCTTGTAATATTTCGTTACATTTGACGTAAATCTGGGGCCGTTAACAACGAAAAACTTAGGCGTGTAGCTGATGAGGCCGAGGTGCAGCGGCAGGTATGGGTAGCGTCAAGGACGATCGACCAACTATAAATATGAACAATAGATATATAGGAGTAGGGCCAACAAATTCTTTGAGTCGCCATCTGGGGTAAGGTGCGCCATCAGTGCCCAGCCCGCTCATGAGTGCGCCGTCATTACTGACAAGTTAAGCTAAAACCCACATTCCGCAGATGTGATGATATTACTGGTATTTTTCAAAAATCAAAGCCATCAAACTTTTTTTAGTCTAACTTTTTTAACTTTAATTTATATTTTTTATGAAAATTAAGTAGTCAAGCAAAATTAATTACATAATTATCTCCAAATTCTTTAACAATAGTCCGGACAGTTTTTGGAACTATACTACAAGCTTACGCGGGGCAAGGAGCATAAAAAAGTCGAATTAAATGTAAGTCAGGGGTGGAGCTGACATTGATTTAATTATCCACAGTGGCTCAAAGTCAAGCGAGCATAAGCCATTGGGCCAAAAACTGTCCGAACTATTGTTTTAAGTCTCCTGATTCGTTAAAATTATCCCAGCTCATCCGATCTAAGAATACATACCCTTCAAAGCAACTAGCTGATAGTTTGGCTCGCCTCTCTACGCTTTTTCCGGCTTTTCCTCTGACTATCGGACGGATGTGGGGTTGGCTTAAACTTACTATTCTATCCTCAATACTCTGTTTATTATTATCAAATAACCATTGCTGTTGGCGATAGACATCTGTAAGGACTAGCAAGGTTTTATATTGCTTTTTGTTCAGGCATTCTATGGTCGCACCTGCATCGATTAGCTGTTGAATATGAGGTAGATTTCTTTTAATATATTGGAGCTGTTTTTTTAGTGCCTGTTTTCTTTTGTTTCGGGTGGGCTGTCTTTGTTTAGCTACTGCTAAGTAGTCTTTTCTTGCTAGATTACGGTAGGTTGTTGGTTTTTTACTGGTTTGATATTTGATCTGTTTATACAGGATGTCTATAATTTTTTCGGTATGAACTCTGGCTTTGTTTAATAGTCCTAAGTCGGTCGGATAGGTAATGTCGGCTGGGGCACAGGTAGCATCTATGATTAATTTTCCGCGATTGGGTGACTCATTTTTGGCGTCCGAATCCTTTTTTTTTATGGTTTAACTGGGGTGATGGAGCGGATTTTTTCAACCATTCGTTCGTTAAGTTTATTAATTAGATTCTGGCTAATTCGTTGCCGAAAATGAACTAATAGAGAGGGGTCAAAGGGTAGCTCGTTACTGTAGCTTGATTGACCAATAAAGTATTGTAGATAGGGGTTTTCCCTAATCTGTTCTACTCTTGGACGATCGCTAATTCCCAGTTTTTTTTTAATGATTAATACTCCCAACGCCATCCGAAAAGATTTGGCTGGTGCACCATGCGCTGTCGGGAAGTTAGCCGCATATTCTGATTCAAATTCATCCCACGGGATTATTTGGGCCATTTTTACCCAACGGTTGAGGGCTGACAATTTACATCCGTTGGTTAGTTCAAAGTCTAAGGGTTGGAGGGGAGCAAGCTCAGCTTTTCTGTACATGATCGCAGGTGGCTATGCACGGGTTTTGACCTATTTTACCTGTTTATCACGGCGACTTTACTCTCGCTCGCGCGATCGAAACCTTTCGCCACGCAATATGCGATCGATTATTCAGCAAGCCCTAATATATTCAGATCATCTCAGTGGGATGTTAAGAACTCGCGATTTGGATAGCGAACTCTTAACCTCCCACTATAATTCCGATGTCAGCGGATTTGATAGAAGTTTTTTTGAACAGGCGATCGCACTTGCACCTCAAAACGATTAGTTACGATGTGTTTGCTTTTTTAGCTTTTACTTGCGATCGCCCATAATTCACCAGAAACGTTTAAATTTCAACCATATAATACTTCTTCTACAGGCGGCGTGGCGTCTGTGGGATCGAACTGTTTGATTTTCAAAGCTTGTAGCAAAAACAACCATATATAAAGTGGATTCAAAAAAACATACCGCTGCCAAAGGCGCCGAGGTTCCTTCATCATCCGAAACAGCCATTCCAAACCTATTTTAGATAAAAAGTCAGGAGATTTAGCCAAATTACCCGCATGAAAATCGTAAGCAGCACCTACAGCAATCAACGGCATTGATAAGTCGTCCCGGTATTCGTAAGCCCAGACTTCTTGCCGGGGACACCCCAAGCCGACAAAGGTAATTGCTGCACCGCTGTTGCGAATTTGCTGTGCAATTTCTTGTTTCTCTTGGGGCGAAACGTGCCTAAATTTAGAAGGCTGAGTTCCAGCAATAATTAACTTGGGAAAACGCTGGCAGAGATTGCGAGATAAAGCTTCCAGTACAGAAGCTTGAGATCCGTACAAATAGATAGGTAATCCTTCTTCTGCCGCACGTTCGCAGATTTGTAACATCGCATTCGGCCCGCAAACTCGATCGGGCAATTCCGTATGGTAGAGCCAATTTAACGCCCACCTGACCGGCTGTCCGTCTGGCAATACTAAGTCAATGTGATTAATCCGATAACGATGAGTGCTGTCGAGAACCCCAGTCATTACCCCGTGAACCGCTAGAGCAGAAACTGACATTGGTTTTCCGGCGCTGGCTGCCGCAATAATTTTGCTAACAGCCGCTTCATAATTAACGGCATTTACTAATATGCCCAGTACATTCTTTTTGCCTTTATCAATCATGGAGCACCTCTTTAAGTCAACGCTCGCAGTTACACTCATAAATCTCCCCTAAGATTTGTTTAACGTTGTATTTTTCAATCGTTTACCGAAATTCCCAGCACATTATTTTTGCCCCGCTCAATCATTGGAATCCTCTTTCAGCCAACGATCGCGGTTACATTCATAAATCTCCTGTAGGATTTGTTTAACGTTATATTTCATTTTCCAGTTGGGATAGTGACTGGAAAATTTGGAATTGTCGCTAATCCACCAAATGTGATCGCCAATGCGATTCCCTTCAGCATAAGTCCAATTAAACTTGCGTTCCGCAATTGCCTCGCACATCTGGATCGCTTCTAACATTGAACAATTGCTGTACCTGCCTCCTCCTGTATTATAAACTTGGGCGCTTTGGGGAGCTTTATAAAATTCATAAAATGCCGAAATTAAATCAGCGCTATGAATGTTGTCGCGAACTTGCTTGCCTTTGTAGCCAAACACCGTGTAAGGAGTTCCCGTGACTGCACACTTCATCAAGTAGGCGAGGAAGCCGTGCAATTGAGCTCCTGAGTGATTTGGGCCAGTCAAACAGCCACCGCGAAAACAAGCGGTGTTCATATTAAAATATCGACCGTATTCTTGGACTAAAACGTCAGCAGCTACCTTAGAAGCACCAAACAAACTGTGCAGGCACTGATCGATTGACATATCTTCCCGAATGCCGGTTTCGTAAGTATGGCCAGGTTCAATTTCCCACCTGTGTTCTAATTCAATTAAAGGCAAACTGTTAGGCGTATCGCCGTATACTTTATTGGTAGAAGTGAAAATGAAAACCGCTTTAGGACAGTACAAGCGAGTTACTTCTAGAAGATTGAGAGTGCCGTTGGCATTGACGGTAAAGTCTATTTTCGGAGCACGGGAAGCCCAATCATGGCTGGGTTGGGCTGCTGTGTGAATTACTAATTCGATCGACTCGCCGTACCGCTGAAAGATATTGGTAATCGCTTCATAGTCGCGAATGTCCACATCTAAGTGATAATACTTGGTACCCAAAGACTTTTCGAGCAGTTGGCGGTTCCAGTTTGTAGAACCATCAGCACCAAAAAAGAACTGGCGCATATTATTGTCGATGCCAACGATATCTAAGCCTTGTTTGGCAAAGAACTTACACGCCTCAGAACCAATTAAACCCGCCGACCCAGTAATGATTGCAACGCCCACGTTTCACCGCCTGAAAAAATATAGTTTTCTTTGTTTTGCTCGATCGAACCCATCAGAAGTTATCCTGATTTTCCATCGAATACATCTTCGCACAATTGGGCAAAGAATTTACCTTTGATATTCCAATCATAGATTTCCCTGACGCGCGTTTGACCCGATCGACCCAAGCGATCTCGCAATTCACGATCTTGGGCTAAACACACTATAGCTTCTGCTAGACCTTGCACAGTGCGATCTGGGTCAGTAGCAGCCACTTTAATCCCCGTTTGAGCCGTTACTTGAGTAGCCGGACCCCCCAAATCCAAACAAATCGTCGGACGACCAACCCCCATCATTTCCGTGCAGACAAATCCGCCAGAGTCATGCAAACTCGGATGGAGGAGAACGTGAGACTCCCCCATTTTAGAAAGAGTTTCACTGCGAGATAAAGTTCCCCAAAAAAATACTTTATTTGCCAGTCCCAATTCTGTTGCCAAAGCTTCCAAACGCTGCCTTTCCGGGCCGTCTCCCACAATCCAGTATTCCGATTGTTCCAGCTTCGCCTCCGCAAATGCACGGAGTCCCAAGTGCACCCCTTTCCAATGTAAGAGACGACCAACACTGATGAATCTAATTGGTTGCTCCGGCGGGGTAGGAAATTTCTCTAGTTCTTGAATTTCCTGCTGCGATAAACCGACTTGCGAGAAAATCTTCACGTTTTTTGCTTTAAGAAATCGCAGTCGGGCTGCGGTTTCTTCCGTAGTCGCCAGTGCCACGGCACTGCGGCGCGCCGTCAGACCCACAAACGGATCGCGTTCTCCTACGCTTTGAGCCAATGCCCGCAGCGTTTCGTAAATTTTCCCCCGGCGGCTAAAATCTTGCCAAAAAGGCTTTGGTGCTGCTTCTGCACCCCCCACAGGCCCCCAAATAAAAGGATGCGGCAACAGCGCCAGGAAACTGGGAGACCAATGTTTGACATAAGTCACGTGATGTACTATGTCAAAACCAATTTCGCGATCGAGCTTCCGAGCGATAAAATATGCCCAGATTTGCCACAGATAGTAGTGAAGTTGCAGCAATCCTTGTTTCCCCTTCCAATCTTCGCTCCACCCAAACGGATCAAAATAAACAAAGTGCAGGTTGGGCACTGGGTTCCGCTCTAGTTCTGCTTCAATGTACGATCGACAAAACGTGCGAGTAAATACCCAACTTTCGTGATGTTTAGCAGATTGGATAACAGTATTCCATCCTACTCCCTCTTCGGAGCCGAGATTCGGTTCGCAAGCAAACGCAGATAATAAAACTTTCATGGCTAAGTGGTAATTGGTAATTGGTAATTGGTAATTGGTAATTGGTAATTTTTCCCTCTTTCCTCTTCCATCCCTCCGTTAAATCCTTTAAAAAATCCTTTGCCGAACTTGCTTTACCTATTCTCCATCAAAAAAGATGTAACTTCGACGTAAGCTTTAGCTGCTGTTTCTGGCGTTTTTTGAGAAATTATCTGTCGTGAACGCTCTCCCATCGACTCAATCAAATCAGGATGATCTAGAAAAACTTGCATTTTCTCCGCTAATTCTTGAACACTGCTAGGGTCGAAAATATAACCGTTCTCGCCTGACATAATTAACTCACAGGAAGCTGCACCATTTGAACACAAGACTGGTTTTCCCAAAACCATCGCTTCGGGTACAACCATACCCCAGACATCCTCAAAAGTAGGAAACACAAAAATATCAGCTTGCTGAAAATAAGCACCTAAATTTCCATATTCTACCCATCCCGCCCACGTTACTTGCTCTTCAAAATCGCACTGTTTAATAAATGCTTCCAGTTCTTCCCGCTGATCTCCCTTGCCAATAATCAACAGCGAATAATCAACATAACCTTGATTTTTAAGAATAGCGCAAGCTTCTAAAAGCGTTTTAATTCCCTTTCTAGCCGTGATGCGCCCTACATACAGAAAAATCGGGCGTTTCAACTGCAAGTTTTGGGGCTGAGTCTGATCCAATCGTTTCAGCAAAGCACCCGCATCAGGTACCAGATAGGTTCGGGTAAAAATTTTATCCTCCGGTACGTTGAGAACTTCCATCAGATATTTTTTACCCGCATTGCTATTGGCAACAAAAGCATCGGCAAACCGCACAATGATGCGGCGCACAAATGTCCTAAAACTGGAATCTCGAAAGTCTGTATTTGGGGAACTACCATCGTAAATAATTGCAACTTTCCACCTCAGTAGCGGTTTTAAAAACGCAACAATTACAGTCCACAAAGAGAAAGCTTGGGGAAAGACCACATGAGGTCTAAATTTTAGCAAATAGCCGATAATACTAGGCGATACTACAATGAATCCGCGATCGTATCCTGTTTCTATCTTTTCCGTCTCGACAAATTTAGTCTCCCCTACCAACTGAATTGCCGATGCTCCCGGCAGGGTCGGATCGAACCCAGACCAAACACGACCAGTATAAAATACAGTATTCTTAAAAAATTTCGTAAATTCCCTCAAAACAGGCTGCCAGTAAGCTCCCAGTTCCACTTCCGGGACAAGCCAAGCAATGCGGAGTTCATTTCTATCAACCATCCTATTCACCTTGAGTTTTGTTTTTAGTCAATCCCAGTTTACTCAACACTGAAAGCCAAACTAACCTGCGATAAGGTAGCAGCCAATAAATTGGCCACAACCAGCCACCATGCCGCTGAGTAAATACTTTCCACTCTTGAGCCGGTTGCAGGGTAGTATCTTTGAATGATAAACCTTTCGGTTTGCTCATTTTATCCAATCCTTCACTTAAATTATCAGCAGCCGTTTTGATCACTTGGGGGTTGAGAGAACAAGTGCCTAAATAGCCAGGAGAAATCCAAACTGTACATCCTTTCTGTCTGGCTCGTAAACCATAATCCCAATCGCCAATATAATGGACAAAAGCCGGATCGAGGTTGCCGACCTTTTGCACAACACTGCGGGGAATTAATACGCAGTTGCCGTGCATAGTATCGCACATCTGAGGCTCTTTTGTTGGTTCGAGGATACCATATCGGAAGGGGTGCAAAGGGTTATTTCGCACCACACCTCCGTATGTTGTTTGACCCGTTTCGGGGTCGCAGGTAGAACCGCCAATGATGGCTTTTGTTTCTCCTTTTTCTGATAATTTTTGAGTTGTTTCTAGCAATACACTTACGGTGTCTCGATAAATAAGAGTGTCATCATTTAACCATAGGTAGTAGTCGGGATCATCTTTCATTGCTTCGGTAAAAGCCCCACGCATTCCCCCGTTCCAAAATAAGTTACCATCGCCGGAAAAAATATTGACTTGAGGATAGATTTGACGAACGGCCTCGCTGGTGCCATCGGTACTGGCGTCATCGACTAGATAGGCTAAAATATCAACATCGGCTGGAAGTGCCTGCTTAAAAAGAGCATCTAAGCAAGCTAATGTTTTCTCTTTGCGGTTGAAGCAAGTTAAAAGGGCGGCGATTTTAGTACGGTTCATTATTCCCAATTTTGCTGCTTTTAACGATAGGTAAGGCTAAAAGTAACAGTGTTTTATTTTACCACTCGCTCGGCGGTTGCAACCGTCGCTACAAAAATGAAAGTATGGCTTACGCAGTCGCTCCCCCCCCCTTTTCACAATGGGGCTTTAAGAGTTCCCCACTTGGGCAACGGGGTGGGGGTATCAAGGTTTTAGAGTTTAAGAGCGTCAGTCCTAGAAGTCTGTCTGGGTAAACTATCGGGACTTAAACAAATTTTAAGCCCAAACAAAGCCTAAACTGGCTTTATAAGCGGAGAATACGTCCCAATTTTGGTT
>NZ_JAUBOR010000044.1:36706-39784 GCF_036700305.1 Microcoleus sp. Z1_A1 | reverse complement strand
AGCATCATTTCGGTGCTGCCCCTGCTGACTCGCTCAAAGGCTGCTAATAAGGTTTCTACTTCTGTTTCTCTGCCGTAGAGTTTTTGAGGTATCTGAAACTTATCTGTAATATCTTTTTGGGCGATCGCAAAATCTGCAATTCCTCCCGTAGTTTTTAATTGTTCTAGGCATTCTTCTAGGTCAGCGATAATTCCCCAAGGGCTTTGATATCTGGCTTCAGCGGTTTTCGCTAATAGCTTCATCACAATATCAGAAACAGCTTTAGGAATTTCTCGATTGATTTGGTGGGGCGGTACTGCTTGTTTGGCAATGTGACAGTGGATTAATTCCATTGCATCGCTGTAATCCCAGGGCAATTGCCCTGTTAGCATTTCGTAAAAAGTGACTCCTAATGAGTAAAAATCAGTGCGGTAGTCGATCGCTCTGTTCATTCTGCCTGTTTGTTCCGGCGATATATAGCTAAGGGTGCCTTCTAAAACATTAGGATTTTTCAGGGTAGGATTTTCGCGCTTTAAAACCGTAGAGATGCCAAAATCTATAATTTGAACTCGCCCTGTGCTTGAGTTGATAATAATATTGCTGGGATTAATATCTTTATGAATAATTTTATGTCTGTGAATTTCACCTAAAGCCCTGGTTATTTTAATAGCTGTTAATAAAAACTCTTCTAAGGTAAGTTTGTGAGAAGCCAACCAAAGCTTTAATGAGTCTCCACCACAATCCTCGAAAATGATAGCCAAACTGTTATGGTATCTTTCTAAGCTGTAGGTTTTAGGGACACTTTCTAGGTGAAGATTGTGTGTGATTTCGTATTCCTGCTTGTATCTGACTAACGAAGCTGGCATCGGATAATCTTGTTTGAGAAATTTGAGAATTACGGGTTGGTTGTCTTGCTTTCTCAGTCCCCGGTAAACTACAGAATTATTACTTTCATGGATCTGGTTGGTAATGTCGTAGCCCGGTAAGTTAATCATTCTTACAGCCTCTTGTCAGTATTAATACTCAATTATTTTTTATATATTGTTAGTTAATTAAGTATATGTATTATCTAATACACAATATTACCCTAAAATTTAAGAAAAGCTTAAGTTTTCCAAAAAAAATTATTTTTTCTTAACATTTCTTCAAAATAAGAGGGCTAAACATTCCGACCAGGAGTCCGATCGCTCCACAGTTTCCTGTAAAATCCGGCAAAACAGAGTGAAGTGCGATCGCCGTTAGTCTTCCTAGGAGATTTGGGCGTTGCATAATGAGAGTATAAATAGGGCGAATCACCATGCAATGAAAGCGAGTGCAAATTAACCCATATCCGTAGAAACACTAAGAAAAAAGGAAAACAGAACCACATTTGTGTCAAATGCGATCGTCAATTTATCGCTGATGATGAGTCCCACGCCTGGTTACAGCGAGACTGTGAAACCGGAATGCCTAAAAATGTATGTCAATAGTATAGGTTTTCGGGCAATTAACGAATCAAGGGAGTTCATCACACCACCCTAATAACTTCGGTAAGACTTGTGGGAAAACTCCATTACCAAGGATTGCCAATCATTGTAAAGGCGGCCCAATAATAAGGATGCGAAAGCACTCGATCGCCCCGCGCCGCAATTTCTGGAGGCAAAATTAGACCCCCAGAAAGCCCTTGGGCTCGCAACATCCCGTCTTGAATCCGCACGCGCCCCCGCAGCATCTCCAATTGCGCGCGTCGCAAAGCCTCCGCTTTAATCATCAAATTGCCACCGCGTCTGGGGGCCCGCAACTGGCGATAAAACTCAGTCATCAGCCCCAAAGTCCCATCATCGCTGACTTCCCACAAACTCGCCAAAGCGGATTTAGCACCGCTAGCTACCGCCAAACCCGCAAACCCCAACTCCGCATCTTCGTCGCCCAAAGCGGTACTGCACGCGCTTAAAACTAACAGATTCACCGGCGGTTCATTCCATCGCAACTGTCGCATTTGATCGATACGTAATTTACTATCCCACAACTGAATGTAAGAATTTTTCGGTTCTCCTGGCTGGAATTCGCTGTGAGTTGCTAAGTGAATGATGCCAAAAGGCTGATTTGCCCGCTGAGCTTGCAAATTTTCGAGAGTAAAATCTTGATTCAAAAATGATTTTCCTTCACTTGGCGGCGCGATCGACTCTAACTCCACCGGTACCGCTGGTAATGGCGCTTTATCTTCAAATACCGACGCCCCCATGGCCAAAATTTCATCATCCGCAATATTGTCGTAGCCGATATCAGTTAAGCTCAGACTCGGCATCACACTAATGCTGTATTTCTCAACTAAAAAGCCTTTGCCATCGTGAAGAGCAGCAAACGGCACGCTCCGCAAACCTGCTGCTGGAATTACAATTAAATTGTCAATCTTTAAAGCTGTCAATTCTGCGGCAACTGGTGCAATTAACCACCGATAAAGTTTTTGCGCGGTATCCAAATAACTAATGCTGCTTCTTTTTCGGGGATTAGTTATTTCGGTTTGCAGGGCGTCAGCTAGTTGCAACACCTGCCAGCGGGTTGTAGCCGGAATTAAAACGCGCTGGGGTTGAGCATTAGCTGTTACTAACACTATTTCTAAATGCTCCCCACTCGGAACATCGGAAACTTCTTTGCCATCCGGCGACAACCTCTGAGTCAACTTATCTTCTAAGGGATGAGATGGCTGGGATGCGAGGTTTGTTTTCACAGGCAATAGATTTGATAAATCCTGACTTGCCACCAGTACAGAATCATTTTCTTTGACAGCGGCTGCATCAGCTCTGCTGAGCCAATTCATATAAATAATAGCAGATTTGATTCCGGTAATTTTTTCGTTTTTGCGAAGATTTTCGTAAATTACCGACATATTCCCGATCGGTCTTCTTGCGGGCAAATCCAGATATTTTTCGTACTCGCGAGTAAAGATTTCCTCAAATGCTAAAACTCCCGAACCTGCCGAATCTAGCCTGCGAGAAGGAGCGAAAATATCCGGGCTAATTTCGGGAGTGTTGTATTGACTTTGCGATCGCAATTCTACTTGCACAGATGCAGGAAATGACAGCGCCGGATCGCGATTTACGGACTCAAGAGGCGGTG
>NZ_JAUBOR010000044.1:0-36606 GCF_036700305.1 Microcoleus sp. Z1_A1 | reverse complement strand
CGGGAATGGGTGCGGGAATGGGTGCGGGAATGGGTGCGGGAATGGGTGCGGGAATGGGTGCGGGAATGGGTGCGGGAATGGGTGCGGGAGTAGAGGGCGGGCCCGGTGTAATTAGGGAAATCTGATTTGGTAAACTTCCTTGGGTGTAAGTTTGTCCAACAGAAAAAGTGGGCAAAATGGCATTTCCCGCGCCAGCATTAATGCTTCCCAGGGTTCCATTGTCGATCGCGCCACCAACTATAAATGGTCGATCGATAGCGCCTCCGTGGCGAATTGCGATCCTGCCCGCCCCCGCACCTCCGGCAGTAGAAATACTCGAAGAATTGCCCGATATATCGTTGAAAACATTGTTCGATCGAAACAAACCGAGGGTTCTCACATCAACGCTGCCGCCAGTACCACCAGTGCCGCCTCTAGCGTTGATAAAGCCCAACTGAATGTTATCAGTCGCGTTCAGGGAAACGCCCCCGCCGTTGCCGTTTGAAGTGCTGCTGGAGTTGATATCTAGAGCCGAAATGCCCGATGAAGAGGTGACATCGATATTTCCGCCGATCGCCCCCGAAGCGTTCAAAGCTCCCGCAGTTAAAGGGCCGGCAGTGGTTTGGAGAGCGATCGCGCCTCCTGTGCCCGCCGATGACGAGTCGATCGCACCCGCAGCAACAGTATTCCCCTCAACCCGAATCCTCCCACCGTTCGAGGTAATATTGCCCGTCCGAACCTCGCCGCTTCCTTGCAGGTTCACGCTGCCACCATCCGTCCTTAAATTACCCTCTAGGAAGACGTTTTCTGCCTTGATATCGGCTCCCAAAGCGGCCGTGCTGTCCCCCCCGAAGCTAGCGGAATCTCGCGCGTTAACGCTCAAAATACGCGCTGCAATTGTGGAAGCAGCAGTCACGCTAGCAGCATCGGCCGAGAGCAGGCCCAACCTCTGAGTTTGACCGACTCTGCCGTCAAAAGTAATGTTGCCACCAGCGCGCAGGGTCAAATTATTAGCCCGGCCCGGCCTGCTGTCGAGGGTATTGGCAAAAGTGATATTGCCGGTAGTGGTGGCTAGGGCGGCGGTGCGATCGACTGTGACGTTACTATTGAAAGTCATGTCGCCCGATGTCGCAATATTGCCCGATACCTCGGTACTGCGGGCGTTGACAGTTAAACTCGCCAGCGGTGCAGCTTGACCGACTGTAGCGCCGAACAGCACTCGCCCAGCGTCTAGTCTTAGGGCGTGAGATCCGTCTAGGCTACCGGAGAACAGAATGTTGCCGCTAACTTCCGCGCTCAAAGCCACGTCAGCATTGAGGGATGCGTTTCCTGTAAAAGTGAGATCGCCACCGGATGTGGCAATGTTGGCGTTGAGATTAGTTTGGGGCGCGTTGAGAGTCAAGCTAGCGCTGCCGCTTGTGTTCAGGGGATTGTCGATCGCGATCGATCGGCCTTGAAGTGTCAGCGGGCTGTTGAAGGTAATGGGTGCGACGATCGCGATCGACGTGCTGCTACCGTTTTCGCGCCCGATCGCGATCGAGCCGAAATCCCCCGCCAAAGCGCCGAGATCCGTTGCCGTCAAGTCCAAAAGGCCCAAAACATCGCCGGTGCCACCGATCCGAATTGCTCGGCTATCGTTGGGCTGCAAGCGAATTGTTCCCCCCGCACTGCTGACGGAATTGCTGCCGCCTCTGAAGTCAATGCCGTTACCAGTGATAGCGATATTGCCGCCGTTAGCATTGAGTCCGCCCAGAGAGATGCTGCTGGCGAAAATGTTGATGTTGCCGCCTTGAGTCTCGATTAAATCGTTGGGGTCATTGACAACAAACACTCCGCCCGCTCTAAATGTTACGGTGTCTCCGGTTCTCGCTTGCAGGGAAAGTTTGTTATCGGGCAAGTCTTGGACGGTGATGTAGCCGGGGGTATCTAGAACCACGTTGCTGCCGGCCGCCATCTGTTCCAACTGCACTTCTGAGATCGATGTTTCGTTGGGTTCTGGTGCCGATTCCAGTTCCCCGCCAGTCGATCGCGCGCTGCTGGATCCGTTACCGCTGACGATGGTAATATTTGCCGGATCCAGCCACAAATTGCCGATCGCACCGTTAGTCGCGCGGGTATCGACTTCTCCTTGGAAAGTTAAAGCATTTTTGCCGGAAACTTCTACTGTTCCGCCGTTACCTGCGGCAGTGCCCCCGCGAGCACTAATATTGCCGAAAAAGCGAGTTGTATTGTCTGACCAAATTACCGCAGTGCCGCCATTGCCGCGGTCGATCGCGTTGGCTGCGATCGTAGAATCAGGACTAACATAAGTTACCTGGGCGTTGGGCACTGGTTCCATCCCTTGGAAACCGCCTCCGACGCGCACAGTACCTCCACCGTCAGTCCCGGAAGCATTGATATTTGCGCCGAAGAGTCCGACTTTTTCCCCTAAAATATTGACTGTGCCCCCAGCATTCCCAGAAGGGCCAAATACATTTACAGAACCGGAGACGATCGCACTTCCGGCAACTGCGGGCACTGTTTGGCCCCCAGTCAATACCAATTGACCTTGTTCGTTAGTGGTTAAACCTGTGGCTGACGCTACGCCTGGGCCCGTTAGCAACTGAGGCAAAGAAACCGGGGCGATCGCCGATTTTTCTGACTGCAAAGACGGAGTAATTTCTAAACTCAATAAATTGCCGCTTTGACTGATACGGACTGCATTTTGTCCCGGAACAGCAGCCACAGTAACTTGACCGTTGGGAGCGGATAATTGTCCTGTATTAATAACGGTGCCACCGAGCAAAGTTAAACTTTCCCCGTTGCCAACTGCCAAGTTTCCGGCATTGACAATTGCACCAATTTGTGAATTATTAAAATTAAATTGATTAGGATTTCCCAGTAAAGCTTTGTAATCATTAATTCCCGCCGAATGGAACCAGCCGTCACCGAAACCAATACCTGTAGCAGTTGTCGCGAAAAAAGACCCCGGCACGTTCAATCTAGCATTTTGACCGAAGACAATTCCCGCCGGATTCATTAAGAATAAATTTGAATTGCCGCCGGTTACAGAAATCAGACCGTTAATGATGGAAACATTGTTGCCGGAAATCCGCCCTAAAATATTTTGAATATTTGGATTAGTTAGAAAATTAGCGATTTGACCTTCGCTGAGATTAAATTGGCTGAAGCTGTGAAACAGATTTGTCCCGTTTCCTGACAATTGTCCGCCACTAATGTCGGTGCGGTTTTGCTCGGACTGAACAACAGTATTTGTGCCGTCATTTGCAGGAACGACAGGTTGCGATCGCACTGCTAGAGGTAGCAGCCAAAAACCTAATGTCAAAATTAGAGCCGAAGGAAAATAGGTCATTGGAGGAAGCCATTAGTCATTAGTCATTATTCCTTAGTCATTAGTCATTAGTCATTAGCCGGAAGGAAGAGGGATTTCAGACAAGCCAATTCTCCATTACCAATTTTAATCTCTTCTCGTTTTGATTTTTTTTGAGCTGTAATGTTCCGCTAAAGTGCCCATAAACTTCAAAAAGTCGATCGCACACCGCCACCACCGGGGTCGATCGCACTCCAAAACCACCCGTTGCCCGAATGTCGGAAATTTCAGGCAAATTTTGTATTGTTCTGTAACAAGTGTATTGACAAAAGCCCCCCAGAGTCATAAGATTGGAGCACTGATTGGGTGGGAAAGTAAAAACCCACACCATAACTGGCTCCTCTAATAAAGTTAAAAACAAAATATTGATGCTTTTAGAGACCAACCATGCAAACTCCAGCTTTCCCATTTCTAACTGAACAAATAGTAGAGCGGATATTTTCGTCCGGCGAACTGACTCGCGATGACAGACAGCGGATTCAGTCAATGCTCTTAAATGAGTCGATCGGCGAAAATGAATTGAGCTTAATTGAAAAAGTCATGGAAGGCGTAGTCAAGGGAATCCTTGACGTGATGAATTAGTTGATAAGGAATGAGAATTAAATAACTTCCACTCTTGAAAGTGGGATGGGCGTCCCGCCCGTCATGAGTGGACGGGCGGGACGCCCATCCCACAATAACAATTAAAATTGTAAGTTATTTAATTCACGATCCTCACTGGCGCTAACATATCTAAATGTAGGGTGCGCCGAGGCACACCTTACCCTAATTTTAAATAGAATCGAAAATCGAAAATTCTGTCACCGTTCTAAAAATCATCATCAGGGCCCTCATCAGGGCCCTCATCCGAGTTCCGATCGCGACGCACAAGTTCAGAAGGAGGCCTATCGTTACTCCATGCCCACCACACGGAATCGCACTGGCAGCGGTAAAATTCTTGCCATTTGCGACGGTTGAACTCGGTATATACTGGCGATCGACGATTAATCCAGACCTCAGTGGCATTCGTGCAGCTAGCGCCGCACTTGGGGCAGCAAAACTCATTAGCGTGAACCGCCGTCGCAGTCCATTCAGGAGGATGTGGAGCAAAAGCTTCCATGTGTTAGAGTTTCTATCTAAACTGCTGGTAATTACGGCAAATCAAGGCTTGCAAAAGATCCGCAGAGTTCGGAATGACCTAAGCAATGACATAAGTACGCTGTTGAGTGCGTAATTCATCTGCCCGTTATTTTTTTTAGCATTTGCCGTCAGATGAATAGTATAACTGATGTGGTGCAAGCCGTCGATCGGCATTCTCAGCTATTTCAAGGACTAAGCTCATGTCTATCTACAATCTTATCTCGTTTCTGGGCATCTTTGGCCTGTGTGCGATCGCCTGGGTTTTCTCAGAAAATCGCAAAGTTCAGTATATACCTTGGCGCGTCATCATCTGGGGCATTGGCCTGCAATTAGTCTTAGGATTTTTAGTATTCCTGTTCCCCCCAACTCGCATCGCCCTAGAGTGGTTTACTAGCTTACTGGATGGAGTATTCACCGCTGCTGACGCTGGAGCGAGATTTGTATTCGGGAGCAATGTTGTACCCATACCTGGTAAAGAGCCGGCAGTTAATTTAGGATATATTTTTGCCTTTAGAGCTTTACCGACAGTCATCTTTTTTTCTGGCCTCATGGCCTTGCTATACAACATCGGCGTGATTCAAATTATCACCGAACTTTTTGCCAAAATATTTTATACGACAATGCGCTTGAGTGGCGCCGAAGCCCTCAGCGGCGCGGCCAATATTTTCGTAGGAATTGAAGCGGCAATTGTCGTCAAGCCATATTTGCCAAAAATGACTCGTTCCGAACTTTGTGCAATCCTCTCTTGCTGTTTTGGGACTGCCGCTTCTTCAACATTAGCAATTTACGTTAGTTTTCTAAAGCCTGTTTTTCCAAATATTTTAGGACACTTAGTTTCAGCCTCAATTATCGCCATTCCCGCTTGTTTTGTCCTCTCCAAAATCTTAGTACCAGAAACAGACACACCCCTGACAATGGGCGGCATTCCCAAGGAAGAACGGAAGCCTAAAGGCCGCGAGTTTGTGGGCGAAGAAATTTCCGAAATGGACGGCGAAGCGATGCCACAAGAGACAGTTGGAGGAGAACCCATCGAACGAGTCAGCCCTCTCGATGCAGCGATAATTGGTGCATTGGACGGTGTAAAAATGGCAGTAGCCATTGCCGCTGTTTTGATTTTAATCTTGGGCCTAGTTTCCTTAATCAATCAATTCTTTGGTTGGCTGGCAATTTTGCCCGGCCCCATTGGTGACTTGTTCAAAGTTGTCACCTTAGCAAACATTATGGGATTTTTATTTTATCCCCTGACGCTATTAACAGGAGTGTCCATTGACGACTCTTGGGAAGCATCAGTAATCATCGGACGGCGACTGTTAGAAACAGCAATTCCGCCCTATCAAAGTTTAGCAGAAGCATCGGCAAAAGGACTGGTGAGCGATCGTACAGTTTTAATTGTCAGTTACGCCCTTTCCGGCTTCGCCCACTTAGCCTCCGTCGGCATATTTGTCGGCGGTACGATCGCCCTAATTCCATCCCGCCGCAAAGACATTTCCGAACTCGGTTGGAAAGCATTATTTGTCGGCACCTTAGCCACAATGATGATCGCTTGCATCGCCGGCACCTTCGACACCGGAGACGCCAGCATTTTAGGCGCTAAAACAGCCCCTGTTGCCCCGCTAACAGCCCCTGAATCTCTAAAATCACCGCCATCCCCAGCCGCGAATTCAAAGCCGTCAGTTGCCCCAGCAATTGCCAGTCCGAAGCCTTCGGCTAATACCCAAAAAGCGTCTCCCAGAGCTCAAGAATCTCCCTCTTCCGCATCCAAGAAAAACCCTTAATAATCTTCTATTGACTTGTAGGGGCGGGTTTTTCCAACAATATTTAACTCCCGTTAAAAATCTACAGAAACCCGCCCCCGCACAACCAATAACCTACATCAACTTTGCTTTCGATAAAACAAGTTAGGAACGGACTCTGACCCAAGAAACCGGGTTTTTCATCAAATCTGTGGTTGTCACAAAGTATGCTCGCAAAAACCCGGTTTCTGGCCACCCGTGCATCAGATTGCGATTTGCCCTTGGGTGAGTGAGGGCCGGTTTTAGAGATTGTAGGTTTTAGACAATTATGGTTGGTGAACCCGCCCCTACAAGCCCCTGATGGATGTTGTTGTTTTTTATGCCGATGCAAGCAATTCCCAATTCCCAATTCCCAAAATTTATGAATCCCGAACCAGAAATTCGCCGCCTGTTAGATGTGATGCCCGCTTCCGGCCGCATGATGTGTAAAATTATTAATAAGCCACAACAATCAACGGTAATTGACTGCGAGTTTCCTTTACCTTGGAATCAATCTCGCCCGATTTATATTAATTTTGATTTGTGGCGGCTGCTATCTAAGCCCCAGCGGGATTTACTGCTATTGCGGAATGTAAGTTTTCTGTGCAGTTTTAAATGGTTTAAACCGGATATTTATCAAGGTGCCGCTCTGGCGGGAATTGTCGGGACTGTTGTAGAATTGTTGCAGGGAGATGCGATCGGCACTGCGATCGCGGGCGGTTTGACAGGACTCGCCATGACTCGAATTTGGCGCGACAACCGCAGTTCCCAAGTAGAGTTAGATGCTGACGAAGGGGCGATTAGAGTAGCGGGAAGGCGTGGTTACAACGAAGCAGAAGCGGCCGGACATTTACTTGGGGCGATCGAGGCTGTGGCGCAAATTGAAGGGCGCAGTTTGGATTTTAATGAGTTGATTCGGTGTCAAAACTTAAAGGCGATATCGGGTATTTCGGCGGTGGGCGTGCCCGATAGTGTGAGGAAAGATTAAAAACTTGCTCCTTCCTACCATAAGAATATAGAAATGTCGGCTTTACCAAATCATCGCTCTAATAATTACTTCACCTCAGACTATTTGGATCGACTCCTAACTCCCGCAATTTTTGTGCTAATCTGTTCACCTGTTCTTCAGGAGTCAGATAACGTTTTCCCTCTGCGTCGTACCAATACAGCCACTCCCTCGTCACCCCAGAATAATTTCCCCTTTCACAACCAATTCCTAAACCTATTTCGGGCATCCAAACAGGATGTCCCGACTGTAATTCATACTTCCCATTAACTAACTTATGTACTTCCAATCGGGGTTTGCGACGGCGGCGAGATGAATAGATAATGTAATAAAGCACGCCTAAATCTTGATATTCCTCCAACTTTGTGGTGTATTCCTTGCGATACTTTTTGGAAACGACTTCCAGTACCAAAGTTGGGACAACCTTTTCATCCCACAGAACGTAACTGGGACGCAATTCTTCATCGTAAAACCTTTCTACTCCTAAACTCAAGAAACCGTCGGGGACAATTGGAGCTTTTTCAGGGTGATAATAGATACCCATATCTATGCCAAAAAACCAGTCCATGCGTTCTGCCCAAATTATGAGCAATACCGCTTTTAGCAACCCCGGTATTAGTTCTTGAAGTTCGTTATCCACAGGCGTTTCGTCAGAATCTGGCAGTTCATCGGCTGAGGGCAAGTACCTCGGTAAGTTGTAATTTAACATTGCAGTTTTTCCCAAAACTTACATCAATTATAGCGTGGTTGTTTGTCGATCGACCCTATATAACGTTTTTTATTGCTCGCCATTCATGATAACCGCCTAATTTTAATACCTAATTTAAACGCCTAATTTGAGCGTTTAAATAAATAATTTACTACTGTACAAATATCATATTAAGATTTGTAAATAATTTAGTGTTGTATTTATTTGTGGTCTAAGATAACGTCATTGCTCAACTAGATATAGTTTTCGATCACCGCAGAGCGATCGAGAAAAAATCATCAATTAGGACGCATATTGATTGCAGTAGCTCGATGCTCGATCGCGCTCGCAATCTCGTGCAAGTCTGTCACATTCCTATGGGCAAACATACCCAATTTACAATACAGCCATGAACACCCCAGAAACTGCGAATGCCTGGATTATTTACCGACTGCTGCCCAACTTTCAGCGCTTACCTGTCGCGCAATTTCGCAGCCGCAGCGAAGCAGAATCTTCCCTGAAAGTCATCCGGCAAATGCTACCCAATACCGAATTAATACTTGCTTTTGAGGTTGGGCCAGAAAGTCCAACTACCGAACTCAATCAGCCCCCTGCTAAAAAGCCAAACTTGCAAACTTCAGTTAACCGAGAACTCTTGAAACTTTTCATTATCAGTTCTCGTCCAGTTGTTTCCCGCGTCATTCATTCTTTTCACCGCGATAATTTTGCCTGCGTTTCTGACTGGAGTCCGCTTGTCCCAACTCAGAATCCCGGTGAAGTGATGAGCGTCTTAATTAAACATTTTGCCGCTGACTCTTAGTTTGCCACCCCTTGATGATTCGGCGGTTGAAACCGCTCCTTGTCAAACGAAGTCTGCCTCCGCAGACTAAGAAATAAAGGGGGTATTTAAGTCGGATTTGGTATTAGTCCTCTTTGAGAGGACTTTAGCTTTGAGGCAGGGGTTTCAACCCCTGCCGGACTGCGGTTGTAAGGCTAACTCTATATCCTCTACTTCTTGAGTCATAAATTTATCACTATCTCTCCCCAGTCATCGAACCTTAGCTGCGGGCGATCGCCAAATCAGGAACAATGATAAACTTGATATTCATACCCATCCACCGCAGGCAAATCGCGCGATTCAACCTGACATTTTTGTGCTTCTAGATTCACAGGTGCGCGAAAATTAACCAACCACAAATCTAGCGGCCGTTCTAATTGACTGAGTGTTTTGTCAAGTGTCCCTGCCGCTATTTCTGGTGCATCCCTTCTCTGATTAGCCAAAAGAAACAGCGGAGAATCAAAGGCTTTAACTTCTTCTTTCTTCCTAACATCCCTTACATCCGTTACATCCGCTACAAAATCCGTTGCCGAACTTCTTTCCCATTCCCACCCTATCCCCATCAACTCTCCTATTTCTACATGAGTATTTTGAGTAGTAGCAATTAACACGGGAACTTTCGATAATTCGCGGATAATCGGAATTAAAAGGTCTGGTTTGTAATATTTGCGATAGCCGAGATTGGAATTTACTGTGACACCGCTAAAAAAACCCATTGCTAAAATTAGCAGAACTGCTTTTTTGCCCGAAACTTCGATCGCCCGTAAATTAAACCATTGACTTTTTGCTGTAGGTGTGTTATAAATAACCGCCAAGGTTGCTCCTAAAAGCAATATCACCCCCGGAAAGTAGACGAAATTGTATCGTGCGCCGCGAGTTAGGTCAATCCCTAGAATATATGCAAAGCTGAAAAATTGGAAAATTGCTCCTAGCACAAATCCGCCGAAAATAACAGTACCTAAACGAGTATCGGGCGTTTTTAAGGAATTTTTAAGAGCGCCTCGCAGCAGGGGAAGCACTAATATAAAAAATATTGTCATGGCGATCGCCGATACAACTACTACTGCCAAATTTGGCGATTCCACCGGCAGCAGAGAGATGACAGTGATCCATCCAGCTAAAGCTTGAAAAATCGGATTAACCCAACTTAAAAATGTGCGATCGCCACTGACAATCCAATTAGTTAGTTCGCTACCGTATTTATTTGACAAAAATATCGGCAGCCAAATTAAACCGCCAGCCAAAGTGCCCACGGCTACTGCGAAAAGCCGCCACATGATTTGAAATTGCCAAATATTAGGCTGCTGGCTGTTGTCAATTAGCAACTTTCCATTAAACTGCTGCCAGATTACAGCAATTAATGCTATTGCTTCGGCACACAAAGTCAGTACAAAAAAGTAGTGAACCGCTATTCCCAAACAGTTAACAACCACCCAAATCAGCACCGCCCAAATAGGCAGGTGAGCACGCTTTTGTAGCTTTTTTGCAGCTAAGACGAGGCAAAAAAGAGAGGCAATAACTAATAATATTCCTAAAGTGTAATGGCGAGCTTCTTGAGCGAGATAAATGCCGTAGGGAGAAACTGCCATCATCGCGGCCGCACATTGACCGACTAAACGCGAAGTAAAAGCAAACTTGCCTAAAAAGTAAATAGCGGGAACTGAAATCACACCCAATAATGCAGGAAGAGCTCGCCCTATCCAAACTAAACTATCCTCGGTCGGCCCAAACAGTTGCATCCACCAATGAGCGAGCATAAAATATACTGGTGGATGGTTGCTTTCTAGTAGCAAATTGCGGAGCACGTCGGCGGTGTCAGCATCGGGGCGCAATTGCAGCGGTTGTAATAATGTAGAAAGCTCGATCGCGCGATCGAGCGGCACACCGCGAAAACTGTTGCCCAAACTAAATACTAGAGTCGAAAACTCGTCTGTCCATAGCGGTTTCGAGTCCAAATTGGCAAAGCGCAAAATCAAGGCGATCGCCGTCCACAGAAATAGCAACAACAGTTGTTTGTTCTTAATCATTAATTCAGTCAATCGATTTTAGATTTTAGATTTTAGATTTTAGATTTTAGACTTCGGCGTGCAGTTCGACAAGCTCACCGTCCGCGCTAGAGGAGAACGATTTTAGATTTTAGAATTGAAGCATTGAAGCATTGACTTGCGCGAGATAAATCCGGGGGCTTGTATCCTAGATGCTTTCGGTCATTCAAAGGCATAGGGCAGGAGACCAATTTGTCATTAGCCATCAGTCATTTTATCCATTATCAATTACCAATTACCCATTTCGCATTACCCATTTCCCATTACCTACTTCACGTCCGTCACCCGCCAACTCAACTTCATATTGATCCAGAAATTCCACAGAGTCACAGTTGCGATCGCAATCAACTTAGCCAAATATTCGTTTACCTTAAAAACATTAAACAGCACATTCACCAGCAGCACATTTATCATCAAGCCAATCAAACAAATCACATTAAATTTCAACAGCCGTTTCAAGCGCTGGCGCTTTCCCTGCTGCCGCTTAGAAATATCACCAAAAGTCCATAAATCGTTCCACAAAAAATTATTGAAAATTGCCACTTCAGCAGAAAAAATTGCACTGCGAGTCAGCCCCAAACCGAGGACAGTCCGCAGCAAGTAAAAAACTCCCATATCCACAAACACGCCGCTGAAACCAACCACGCCAAACCGCAGGAATCTGCCCATCGGCCAGCGGGCAAAGCGCAACCGAAGCAAATGTTGCAAATACTCAATATACTGTTTCCAGGTAACTTTGCTCTCCCCTTCTTGCCGCTCGTGAAACACGTAACCAACTTCTCCAATCCAGCGGATATCGCCTCTGCCGAGCACTTCAATCAATATTTTGTAGCCAGCAGGATTCATGGTTTTGCCGGCTATGCAACAGCGCCGCACCATAAAATACCCGCTCATCGGATCGGAAACTCGGCCCACCACTCCCGGCAGGATCACTAACCCCACGGTTTGAGCGCCCCGCGATAAAAATCGCCTGACAACGCTCCAGTCGCTCACCCCGCCCTCGCCCACGTGACGGCTCGCAGCGGCCAAATCTGCTCCCCGCTGAATTTCTGCTAAAAGCTGCAACAGCGTTTCCGGGGGATGCTGCAAGTCGGCATCGATGACGCCCAAAACCTCGCCCCGAGCCGCCTGCCACCCGCGAATTACGGCCGTGGAAAGTCCCCGCTCTTCTTCCCGGCGCATCACCCGCAATTGCGGATATTCCGGTGTCAGGGAAAGGGCGACTTCCCAAGTGCGATCGGGGCTGTCGTCATCGACTACAATTAATTCGTAGTCGCCGGGAATGATGCCATCGAGCAATTGGCTCAATTTTTCCACAATACTCTGGATATTCCTGCACTCGTTGTAGGTGGGAATGACGAGGGAAAAATAAATTTCCGCTGTGCGTGCATCTGTAAAAGTTGAACCGAAAGTCTGTATAGCAGGAATTTGCAAGGGCCCCGACGGCACTGGCAATACCTGATTTGGTTGGTTTATGCCCATAATTTCAGTGTTAAGAAAGTCCAGAATAGTTTCGTAGCACTTGAGATTGTAAAATATCGTTCCTCCATAATTGATTAGTTAAAATATAAAAACGCCTTAATTCTAGTCAGTAATTCTGTAATTGAGTTAAAAAGAAAACTGTGGATGCAATTCTCGATCGAGCTTTACAAGGTTATAACATCTCTTCTGCAGAAGCATTGGTACTTTTGCAGCAAACAGAGCCAGACGCGCGAGCTTCTATTCAAACAACCGCTGACTTGCTCCGGCGCCGACAATCAGGGGATACTGTCACCTACGTTATCAATCGGAATATTAATTTTACTAACATTTGCGAGCAGCATTGCAGTTTTTGTGCATTCCGCCGCGACGAGGGAGATGAGGGCGCTTTTTGGTTAGATGCAGCTCAAATTCAGGAAAAGGCAACTGATGCAGTGCAGCGGGGTGCGACGGAAATTTGTATGCAGGGCGGCTTAAATCTTCAAGCTAAGCTCAACGGCGCATTTTTACCTTATTATCTGCAATTGGTGAAAACTATTAAGGATAAGTTTCCTCAGTTGCACTTGCACGCTTTTTCGCCCCAAGAAATAGAATTTATTGCCAGAGAAGATAATCTTAGTTTCAGCTATGTAATTTCGGCTTTGCAGGATGCGGGAGTTGGTTCGATGCCGGGAACCGCGGCAGAAGTTCTCGACGATGCTGTGCGGCGGGTGATTTGCCCGGAAAAACTAAATTCGGCAACTTGGCTGGAAATTGTGGGAACTGCTCACAGTCTGGGTTTGCCGACAACGAGTACGATGCTTTGCGGGCATATTGAGACGGCAGGGCAGCAGGTTTTGCATTTAGAAAAAGTGCGATCGCTCCAACAAACTGCGATCGACCAAAACTATGGGGCACGCATTACAGAATTTATTTTACTACCATTTGTCGGACAGGAAGCACCGGCACCTTTGCGAAGTCGAGTCGGCCGCGACCAACCAATTTTAGCAGATACATTGTTACTCACCGCTGTATCGAGAATCTTCTTGGGAAATTTGATTCCCAATCATCAACCGAGTTGGGTAAAATTAGGTTTAGATGGAGCTACAGAAGCGCTGAAATGGGGCTGCAACGACATCGGCGGTACATTGATGGAAGAACACATTACAACGATGGCTGGTGCGGTTGGCGGCAGTTGTCAGTCTGTGGAAGATTTGCAAAATGCGATTAGTTCTTTGGGGCGGAGTTATCAGCAAAGAGATACAATTTATCGACCTTTAGGGGTTGACAATTTGGCAGTAATAAGTAGTAGGATAAATTGAGCGATGTCTTACAGCGAGTTCACCTCAATTATCAAAGTTAAACAAGCCTTTGGATTAACAACTGTAGAAGGCCCGCGATTTCTACCGCAAATAACTCCGATCGCTCCGAGTGCAACCCTGACAGATTTTTTGGCAAATAGTTTACCCGTAGCGGTGGCGACAGGTAGCGAAAAAGCTCGATCGGAAATGATTATTACTCCGGTACTGCTGGAAGTCAGGAAGATTTTGCAGCAGAATATTAGCTTGTTTTCGGGGGAAGACTTTACGGTTGATTACGAAACTGGACTAAACGGGATTTGTGATTATTTGATTAGTCGTTCTCCAGAAATGTTGGAGATTGAAGCACCCGCAGTGGCGGTTGTTGAGGCTAAAAAAGCCGATTTGAAGACAGGAATTGGACAGTGCGTTGCAGAAATGGTGGCAATGCAGAAGTTTAATGAAGCGAAGGAAAAACCAATTTCAGTTATTTATGGCAGTGTCAGTAACGGCACGCAGTGGCGATTTCTTAAACTAGAGGAAAAAATTGTATCGATCGATCTTAATGACTATGCCTTGCCTCCGGTGGACGAAATTTTGGGAATGCTAGTTTGGATGGTACGAGATGGCTGAATAACCGCGATCGCACTTTTGACTCAGTTGCTAAAGTGCGATCGCACATTTAGACTTCATTGCAACCGGATTAATTTGACTAACAGACTCATGATTTCTCCCCGATCGGGTGTAATAATGATGCGATTGTCGGGAATCGCGATCCTCTTCGAGGGCTGCGCTAACGGATGAGTCCAACGAACAGCTTCCTCGTAGCGCAATGCGTGCAGTTGGTGGATAGTTCGGCGTACCCCCAGCGGCGAACCGATGATGACGTGACGGACTGCTTCGCGATCGGCCTCAAAGGTTTGGTTGGTTAAAACATTCGGCGATGTTTGGTTCGATGATGAATCTTGCAACATAGCTTTGACCAATAATTTTGGATAGGTTTGATGCTTTGTAACGGTAAAACCGCGTACAATAACAAGTTGAAGAAAAGACAGCAATTCCCCTACAGCACAAGTGGCTTAGCTGGTGCTGTCTAATCTCTATTGGGTTAAATCTAAATTAATTTAGGGTAGATGTCAATCATTTTAGGCAAAACCCAAATAAATTAATATAACTTAACAAATAGCCTATGGAAACCTCAGAAAGAGCCGATCGATCGCCCCTAATGCGACTGAGAGTTCAGCGGTTTATGACTCAAAAGCAGCTAGCAGAAGCACTTGGCGTTACGGAAGCGACGGTAAGCAACTGGGAAGCTGGGCGATCTGTACCGAAACTAACACCTGTTCAATACAAGAAGTTGCTAGAAATTCTGCAAATTACCTCTGCTGAATTACCAGACCAATTTGGTTTTCCTAGCGAGGCTGATGGATAGAAAACGGAATATTATAATCGAGGCGTTTTAAATTTTAAACCAAAAATGGTGAAAGTTAATCTACTCAAAATTACTAGATAATAAAACTAACTAAAATTCCCAAAATTTCATCAACTGGCGGCAGCGAGTATTCTCTCAAACCAATGGTAACAGTTTGCTCTTCTAATTTGATAAATTTCCACAAGTTCCCGGTCGTAACGCAACCATAGAGCTTGTTTACAAAGTAGCCGTTTTTTTCATTGAAACGCTGAGCCGCAATCATTTCAGCAACACATTGTCCAAGTCCGCCGTTGATGTCTTCTTTTTTAGCTTCCACCACAATCATAGCAGGAGCTTCGATAAAAAGTTGTTCGGGTGATTTGCTGATGAGGAAATCGCAGACACCGTTAAGTCCCACAGATTGATCTACAGTAAATTCATTCCCAGAAAAAAGACTGATTTGCTGATGAAAAATATCTTTTAATTCTAAAAGAATCGGACATATAATCATTTCAGAACGAGCTTTTTCCGTATTCAGTGCTAGGGCAAGAGGCAGGCGTTTTTCGATGAACTCAGCTAGGGCTGGACTCGGCTGAATCGGGGGCGCAGAAACAATAAAAGTAGGTACTTCTATTAGGGTGAGCAGAAAGTCTTGTTTGACTTTTTTGAGGGTGAATTCGCTATAGGACATTGCTGTTCCACGCTCTGAATAAAGTGGTCTGGCTTAGATTATAACTCACATCTTTTACTATTTTCATGAACAGGCTTTCCGGCCTGTTCCACAACATATTAAATTAATGCTCTTTCGCTGAATCCGGCAGTCCGCCAGGGGTTGAAACCCCTGTCTCAAAGCTAAAGTCCTCTGAAGAGGACTGAAGAACTCATTAGTCCTCATAGCGAGGACTTTCGCTATTAGCCAGGGAATTGATTCCCTGGCGGCCTGGGGGCTTTTCGGTTTAAGCAGGAGATGAGATTAAACCTTAAACTTCTCCACAATCCGTCTCATCGCTTCTTCCACATTCTCCCGACTATTAAACGCCGAAATGCGGAAATAACCCTCACCCGCCGCACCAAAACCAGAACCCGGAGTTCCCACCACATTGCAAGTTTCCAGCAACTTCTGAAAGAAATCCCAACTCGACAAACCGTGAGGCGTTTTCACCCACACATAAGGTGCATTTTCGCCACCAAAAACCTCGATTCCCGCCGCTGTCAATTTCTCGCGAATAATCGCAGCATTTTCCATGTAAAAATTGACTAATGCCTGAATCTGTGCCTTGCCAGCCTCTGAATAAACCGCCTCAGCACCGCGCTGCACTATGTAAGAAACTCCGTTAAATTTAGTAGATTGGCGGCGGTTCCACAATTTCCAAATTTCCACATCGGAACCATCTGCTGCTTTTCCAGTCAAAGTCTTCGGTACAACTGTTAGCGCACAGCGAGTACCCGTAAAACCAGCATTTTTGGAAAAAGAACGAAATTCGATCGCACAATCCCGCGCCCCTTCAATTTCGTAGATAGAATGGGGTAAACTCGGATCGGTAATATACGCTTCGTAAGCCGCATCGAAGAAAATAATCGAACCGTTAGCCTTAGCATAATTTACCCAAGCTTGCAAGTGTTCCTTGGTTGCAGTTGCCCCCGTCGGGTTATTCGGGAAACACAAGTAAATTAAATCGACTTTTTTGTCCGTGGGAATTTCCGCAGTAAAATTGTTTTCCGCTGTAATTGGCAGGTAAACTAAGCCGCCGTATTCGCCATTTTCGTTCGCATCTCCCGTGTGTCCAGCCATCACGTTAGTGTCTACATACACCGGATACACTGGATCGGTAACTGCGATCGTGTTATTGTTGCCAAAAATATCGAGAATATTGCCGCAATCGCACTTAGAACCATCAGAAATAAAGATTTCCGAAGCATCAACATCGCATCCCCGCGACTTGAAATCGTGCTCGGCAATTTTCTCCCGCAGCCACTCATAACCTTGTTCCGGGCCGTATCCTTTAAAGGTATCCCGCGAACCCATTTCTTCCACCGCCGCCACCATCGCCTCCCGACAAGCAGCCGGTAGCGGTTCAGTCACGTCGCCAATCCCCAGCCGGATGATGGGCGCTTCGGGATTAGCCTCTGCATAGGCTTTCACCCTGCGCCCAATTTCGGGAAACAGGTAGCCAGCTTTGAGTTTGAGGTAGTTGTCGTTGATAGTTGCCATAGTTCGATCGCTACAGAATGTCGTAGAATAGCTTATACCATTTTAGATTTTAGATTTTAGATTTTAGATTTGAAGAATTGAAGAATTGAAAAACTGGGAATGACTGATGACTATGGGGGTTGGCAGCTTGCAGGCAGTTGCATTCTGTTTTGAAATTGGTATTACTACTAATCGTCTTTCTCAAGCAAAAGGAAGTTCGGCAACAAATTTTATCAGGGATTTAACGGATTTAACGGATGGATATTGAGGAGCGAGGGAAGATTTTCCCCGTTCGGACACTCGAACACTCGGCAAATCCGCCATCACAGGCAATCTGCAGAGTCGCTCACAGCTATTGACAAAAAAATCAAACTATCTTGTATAATCAGAATAGCGTGCAGTGCAGAAGCAATTATGGATGAGATCGAGTATGCCAAACTCTATCAGGAACTGGCGGCAATTCTGAATGAGTTTAATTTGGGTTGGGTAGTTCAACAAGTAGCGGATACTGTAGAGATAGGCAAAGTAATTGAAGAGCGATCGCTCAAAAGAAAAACACCTCTGCTCAAGATAGAAGATTATACCGCAAAAGAACAACTTTTGCTGTTAATTAATGCTGTTGAACAAGCGACGGTCAACACTTCCGAAATGGAAGACGAAATTGCTTATTTCTTGAAAGTAGAATCAGAAACCTCTCCCCTCGGCACAAAAATTACCTTTGCCAATTCAGGTGGCGAAACTGCCAAAACAATCGAGTTTACCTCCAGCGTCACAGCCCCCCGTCACAAACAGGCGATCGCCCTCAAGCACTTGCTGGAAAAACTGCCCTCTGGGCCGAGCAACTACGCCATCAATTCCGAAATTAAAAGCAAATTAAAAAGCTCGATCGATCCAGATTTTAACACAGCAGCAGAACAAGCCAGAATTTTTGACACTTACCTCTTCACAATCTTGCTAAAAGCAGTTGCTAATGAAGGCGGTACTATTTATTACAACAATGTTTTAGACGACGAAACACCGAAATATTTAACATTTAGAAAAACAGCGGGAAAAATTCACGGAACGGCACATCCCTATACTCATGCTGTTGTGGAATTTCCCGACAAACCAGCCCTGGAAGTTCACCTAGGAGTAAAAGTCCAAGGTAGAGCCGGAGTTTTGCACAACTGCAACGTTTTAATTTTGTACCAAAAAGAAGCAAATATCTGCCGCTTGCTTAACCGCGAACCTCGGCACTCGCAGGTAATTTTAGCAGTAAAATCGGAACACAGCACCTCAGAACTTCAACTAGAAATGGCTGGTGCTTTTATCGGCTTAGCATCAGACATTCGCTACGAAGGTGGCAGCTATTTTATTTCTAACAGTTACTCACAACCCGTAGCCAAACTGCTAACTACTGCTCGCAAAAAATGGGAACACAACATTTTTCCGAGAGCCACAAACGATGTCCACCGAATGATGTACTCGTTTCAAACTATCTTTAAAGACTTTAAAGCCAGAAACTGATTCAATTAATCAGGACTAAGGCAAACTGTCACAAAAGTCTTGCTACATTTTTTGTGTTAGGTTTCGTTTCACGAGCCTAACCTACTGTCTGATTCAAGTAAGGAATGTTTTTCTGGTTGTTTCCGGAGGGGTAAATTCGAGTTTCCTAAATTTGCCCGGTTAAATGTATCTGCTAATGTATCTGCTACATGAGCCAAGAAAATAATCTATCATGTTGCGAGCACCCGAACCTTACGAATAATGTTTAAGAAAGATAAATCTTCCCTGTTGTTTACGATCGGAGCCGCCACACTTCTGATCGGTTTAGGCTTTGTCACCTACTACCTCGTCATCTCCCGTGGGCCCGCCAAAGATTTGCCGCCGGGGGCAACGGTTGTCCCGCAAGATACGATGATGGCCCTATCCATCAGCACCGATGAATCGCAGTGGAATAGACTGCGAGAATTTGGCACGCCGGAGTCAAAAGCTTCGTTTGAGAGGTTTTTAACTCAAATGCGCGATCGCCTGCTCACAAGCAACGGCTACGCCTACGGGCAAGACATTCAACCCTGGGTTGGTAACACAGCAATGGTAGCCTTTCTCCGCAACAAAATAGCTATACCAGCCCCCTCGCCGGCACCCAACACGCCCCCATCTCCGCCAATTCAACAGTCAGTGGCAATTATCCTGCCAATTGCCAACCCAGTCAAAGCCAAAGAATTATTAGCAAAACCCAGACCCCTTAGCCAAGGAAAAATTGTTGAGCGTAATTATAAAGGGGTGCAAGTCACAGAAACTCAAGGCGTACCCGATCGCAATTTCTCAGTCGCGGTACTCGGCACAAGGTATCTAGCAGTCACCACAGATCCTAGCGCTACAGACAGAATAATCGACACCTACAAAGGCGAACCTTCCCTAGCAAAAACCCCTGGCTATGCAGACGCCATAGACAAAATAAAAAGTCCGGGAGCCTTCGGTCAAATCTACGTCAATATGCCCGTTGCCGCCGCCTATGCCGCCGCCAACTCAGCCCGCGAAATTTCGCCAGAAAGCCTCGAAAAACTGCAACAAAATCAGGGATTTGCCACCACAGCGACGCTGGAAGAAGAAGGAATTGCCTTCAAATCAGTCTCTTGGCTAAAACCCGATTCTACCAGAAGGATAGCAGTAGAAAACAATGCTCTAAAAATGGTTAACCGCCTGCCAAACAATACAATAATGATGGTATCCGGCGGCAACTTGCAGCGTTTGTGGCAAGACTACGTATTGGGAGCCGAGGCCAACCCGATTTCCCCGATTAATCCCCAAGTTTTACGCACAGGTTTAAAATCCACTACGGGCCTGGATTTAGATAAAGACTTGATGAACTGGATGGCGGGAGAATTTTCTCTATCATTAATACCGGCGCCCGCCCAGAATCCCAGAGACAAATTTGCTGCCGGATTTGTATTTATGGTGGAAACAAACAACCAGGGGGCTGCGAACAAATCCCTGAAACAGCTTGATGAAACGATGAAAACTAAAGGATTTAGAGTGGAGGAAATTCAAGTCGGCGGCAAACCGGGGATTAAATGGACATCGCCGTTTGGAGGGATTACGGTAACTCGCGGCTGGATGAACAATGTAGCGTTTATGACAGTAGGAGCTCCCGTGGTTGATGCGATCGTTCCGGAACCGAAAAGTCCGCTTTTAAGCAGCGAACTGTTCCAGAAAACAGTCCGATCGCAACTTACACCCCACAACGGCAATTTCTTCATCGACACCGAGAGTGCGTTTAACCCGAAAAACCTAGCTTTGCCGGAGTTTCCTCCCAGCCAAAAAATGTGGATTGACGCCACGCGGTCGATCGGCGTTACAGCGGCCGTCATTGGCGATCGTACCACCCGTTATGACGCTTTTGTCGGTCTCAAAAAATCCACCCAATCCACTCCTTCACCGGGCCTTGCTTCACCGCGCCCTGCTTCACCGCGCCCTGCTTCACCCAGTCCCTCGCCCACTGTCCAAACTTCACCCAATTAACTCTTAAATCCTGCCACAAATCCGCCTGCACACCCCCTTAACCACCAACAGGGCGATCGATTAAAATCCAAAACCCGCCGATATAAATCGGCAATAATCGAGTTGACTATAAAAGGGAAGTAGAGCCGGATTTAAGGAGTTTTACTTCACAAAACCTCACACAAAACAACCAAAAACCCGGTTTTTTATTTAAATAAACCGGGTTTCTGAATACTCTAACAATTTGACTTACTGAAGAAGAATTCAGAAGTCAGCAGCCTGAATCTCGAAGATATTCTGTGCGAAAGGATCGAGAATCGAGGCTTAAGCCCCCCGATTTTAATGGTGGGTCACAAAAAATCACTTCCGTGACCGTTAACACTCACTTCAGGCATGGGGTATTCTGAATTCTGAATTCTGTCTTCTGACCCTTCTCATTTCTTATTTTCATAATTTTAATTTTCGGCAAGTGTAGACTTTTTTTGTATAAAATAAAAATTTTTGGGATGTTTCCGAGTCAGTCTTGGACGCAGAAACCTAGTTTTTGAAGCCCGATACTTCCTTCAGACTCTCAATAATAGTTAAAAAACCAGGTTTCTACGGGTGGGAGTGCCTCTATGAAGGCCGTTTTTGTTTTTTTTTATTAATATGTCATGCGGAAGATACAGAGCCTAGGCATTTCGAGTTATATTTAGATTGTGGAGAAGATACGCTGAGAAAATTGCAAAAGCAGAGGCCAATTCTACCCATTGACTCCTGAATGCACTTGCAGTCAGCAACCCGGTTGCTTCATAAATATAGCGTCTTCAACCGTTCCGAAAAACCTATGCAGATATTGGCCTTCCTAGTCAGCACCTGTACAAAATCGGAACCCGCAGTCAAGCATCTTAACTGACTACGTTCATCTGGTCACGACACCGTGATGTAAACGCCAGCATTATGCACTGTCGAAGGCGATTAAGGAACGAGTGAACAGGTTGATAGCCAAGCGTATCGCTTTCCTAAGCAGGGAACGTGAACCTTTACCAGGCAAACCTTACTTAGCAATAAGACTTACAGAATAGCTCACAAATACCACCTCTGAAAATGAGGGGTAGATTTCCAATCTTCTACGCACATTGACCAGACACAGCACAGATGTGGAGATATTTAGTGACACAGCCGTAAACCCAAGTTTTTTCTACAAAGTCGGTTTTTTTACCTAATTTCTGTGATTTATATATTTTACCCATTAAAAACCTATGAAAAGCGTCAAAAATATTCAAAAAACGTCTAAATCCCTATCTAAAGCAAGAATAAGCAAACTGGCACTTGCTCTGCAAATAGTCTTAATAAATCTTTACTTTGTGCAAGCAAAAGCTGAAGGTCAAACAATTGTGCCAGCGGCGGACGCAACGGGTACTACCGTGACTCCCGCAGCGCAAAACGGAACTCCTGGGCAGCCAACTCGCTTCGATATTGAAGGCGGACAATTATCGAGCGATCGACAAAATCTTTTCCACAGCTTTACAGAATTCGGCTTGTCGGAAAATCAGATTGCCAACTTTATATCAAACCCCAACATTCGCAACATTTTAGCGGGCATAGGCGGCGGCAACCCCTCGATTATTAACGGCTTAATTCAAGTAACCGGCGGCAATTCTAACTTGTTTCTAATGAATCCATCCGGCATCATATTTGGCAACAGTGCCAGCTTAAACGTGCCGGCTTCTTTCACAGCAACCACCGCCACCGCTATTGGATTTGGTTCAAACTCGTTTAACGCTGTCGGTAGTAGCACTTACACATCTCTGACAGGCGTGCCCAATTCCTTTGCTTTTGGGGCCGATCGAGCAGGGGCAATTATCAACACAGCCGACTTAGCAGTCAAATCAGGGCAGAACTTAACCTTGCTAGGCGGCACCGTTGTCAGCACAGGCAGCCTTTCGGCCCCAGACGGTCAACTTACCGTAGCATCAGTCTCCGGGACAAATTTAGTGCGCGTCAGCCAGCGAGGCAATTTGCTGAGTTTGGAAATCGAGCCGCCCTCAGCGACGAGCCCAGGAACAGCGCCAACAGCTTCGACATTCTCGATCGCAACCTTGCCCGAACTCCTCACAGGCATCGGTGAAACGAACGCTACAGGCCTCAGCGTCAATGCCAACGGTGAAGTGGTACTCACGGCCTCTAACCGAGCAGTAGCTGCGGGGGACGTGGCACTAAAAGATGCAAACGCTCGGGCGATCGAAATTCAAGCAGCCAACAGCATTGCAGTCAGCGGAAACCTGACAAGTTCCCAAGGCGGCCCAATCGCCCTAGAAGCTAGGGGTGATATTAGCACTGTCGATATCAACTCCAACTCCGACACCACCGCAGGCGGCAACATCACCGTCACCAGCCGTACAGGAAAAGTAGAAACAGGCAATATCAACGCAGGATCGATCGACAAAAACAGCAACGCCGGAGACGTTAGTATTGCAGCACCCTCAAGCAGCATTCAAACAGGTTTCATAGACGCCAACTCCGAAGAAAAACAAGGTGGCGAAGTCACCCTCAACGCGCGCAACGATATCGAAGTAACCCATATCAACACCGAAGGTAGAACAGGCGGAGGAAAGATTGACATTACAGCCGGCGGCAATTTCCGAGCGACAGGCACTTTCACAAACGATAACAACTGCTTGTCGCAAGCTTGCAGCATTTCCGCATCCACGACAGGTAGCGCCAATGGTGGAGATATCACCATTCGCCACGGTGGCGAAGCCTCGAACACTCTTTTCACCATCGGGCCAGACTATAACAGAGTCAACGGTACTGCTGGCAGCATTGCCACCGGCGGTCCAAAGAAGGAAAATGTGATTACAAAGGGAGGTTATTTCAGCCCCAACCCTCAGATAGTACAGCCGACACAAATTAACATTACGGCTTCTTCAGTATCGCCAGCACCAACACCCGCACCAACACCCGCACCAACACCCGCAGCGACACCCGCACCAACACCCGCACCCGCAGCGACACCAACACCCGCACCAACACCCGCACCAACACCCGCACCCGCAGCGACACCAACACCCGCACCAACACCCGCACAAACACCCGCACCCGCAGCGACACCCGCACCCGCACCAGCAGCGACACCCGCACCCGCACCAGCACCAGCACCCGCACCAGCACCAGCACCAGCACCCGCACCAGCACCAGCACCAGCACCAGCACCAGCACCAGCACCAGCACCAGCACCAGCACCAGCACCAGCACCAGCCCCAGCACCCGCACCCGCACCAGCACCAGCACCCGCACCCGCACCAGCACCAGCCCCAGCACCAGCCCCAGCCCCAGCACCAGCCCCAGCACCAGCCCCAGCCCCAGCACCAGCACCAGCACCAGCACCCGCACCCGCGCCCTTACCCGCGCCGACTCCCCCGCGAGCATCCCTACCAGCACCAGCACCCGCCCCAGCACCCGCACCCGCGCCAGCACCCGCGCCCGCACCAGCACCCGCGCCAGCACCCGCGCCCGCACCAGCACCAGCACCCGCCCCAGCACCCGCGCCAGCACCCGCACCCGCGCCAGCACCCGCGCCCGCACCAGCACCCGCACCAGCACCCGCCCCAGCACCCGCACCCGCACAAACATTAACGCCAGCACCCGCGCCAGCGCCAGCGCCCGCACCAGCACCAGCACCCGCGCCCGCACCCGCGCCCGCACAAACATTAACGCCGACGCCAGCACCGGTCTCAAATCTGCCACCAGCACCGATAATTACTCAAAATCCAGCACCAGTCCCAAATTTGCCGATCGCACCGACAATTACTCAAAATCCAGCACCGGTCTCAAATCTGCCACCAGCACCGACAATTACTCAAAATCCAGCACCAGTCCCAAATTTGCCACCAGCACCGACAATTACTCAAAATCCAGCACCAGTCCCAAATCTGCCACCAGCACCGATAATTACTCAAAATCCAGCACCGGTCTCAAATTTGCCACCAGCACCGATAATTACTCAAAATCCAGCACCGGTCTCAACTCTGCCACCAGCACCGACAATTACTCAAAATCCAGCACCGGTATCAAATGTGCCACCAGCACCGACAATTACTCAAAATCCAGCACCGGTCTCAACTCTGCCACCAGCACCGACAATTACTCAAAATCCAGTGGTTGCGCCTGCTGCTGCGCCCATAAATCTCGCGCCGACACCGGAGATCGCAGCCAACCAGCCACCCAGCACAAATCGTTTATTTTCGCCTAGCTTGCAAGAGCAAAACCAGATATCTAATTCCTTGCAACAGCGCATTTCACCTCCCGCGTTTGGGAATCTTGAAGCTTCCAAGTTGCCCACTAACGTCGGCGCTGTTATTTTTCCCGTGGAGGAGAGATTTACCAGTGAGTTTGTCGATTACCTAAATTTGCCATCAACAAATACGATCGCCACCCTAGAAGATGCTCAAAATACCCTCCGCGGCGTCCAACAAGCCACAGGCATCAAACCAGCTCTCATTTATATCAGCTTTGTACCCAGGGGTTCTGCAGTCGATCGGCCTTACAGCAGTTCCCCCATCTTGCGCGTAGAACAGCAAATTCAAGCCTCTGACGAACTGGAAATGATGGTGATCACCCCGGAAGGTGTGCCCGTTCGCCAGCGCGTCCCTGGAACCTCTCGCACCGAGGTAATGGCAACTGTTCGGAAATTTCGCGATGAACTGACTAATCCGGTAAAGCGCAACACAAAAAGTTATTTGCCATTGGCTCAGCAACTCTACCTGTGGATGGTAGCGCCGCTCGAAGCAGAACTGCAAGCCAAAGGCATTGAGAATTTATCTTTTATCTCAGATATGGGGTTGCGATCGATACCGATGGGCGCCCTGCACGACGGCAAAGGCTTTCTGGTAGAGCGTTACAGTGTTGGATCGATGCCGAGTCTCAGTTTGACGGATACCAGCCCCGCCAATTTCAAAAATACCCAAGTTCTGGCAATGGGGGCGTCGCAATTTCCAGAGATGAGTCCTTTACCTGCGGTGGAAATAGAAGTATCGACAATCACGCCGCAGCAGTGGCCGGGTAAGTCTTTCTTGAACGAAGCTTTCACCCTGGCAAATTTGAAATCGCAGCGCCAGCAGTATCCTTTTGGGATGATTCACTTGGCTACTCACGCCGAATTTCGATCGGGAGATCCCAGCCACTCCTTTATTCAGTTGTGGGATACTAAATTGCGTTTGGATCAGTTGCGGCAAATGAATTGGCACAGCCCGCAAGTTGAAATGTTAGTTTTGAGTGCTTGCAAGACTGCTGTGGGCGATCGAGAAGCCGAGTTGGGCTTTGGCGGGTTAGCCGTGCAAGCCGGGGTTAAATCGGCTATGGCGACTCTCTGGTATGTCAGCGACGAGGGCAGTTTGGGGTTGATGACGGAGTTTTACGGGCAGTTAAAAACTGCTCCGATTAAAGCAGAAGCACTGCGGGAAGCGCAATTAGCGATGTTGCGGGGAGAAGTGCGAATTGAAGGGGGGATGCTGCACACTTCTGTTGGCAATCTGCCGTTACCCCCGGAATTGGCAAACACGGCGAGTCAGAATTTTTCTCATCCTTATTATTGGTCTGCTTTTAGAATGATTGGTAATCCTTGGTAATAAGGTTTGTTTTAGTCGATCGATTGTTGGCTAATTGTGCGAGATTTCGATCGGCGGGGTTGGGGAATAGGGGTATAATCGATCGCAATTTAGAGCGCTCCTTCGGCGTTTGTGCGATCGTTTCAGACCTGGATTCAGCAACGCCCGCTGATCATCTAATTAAAGATATGCCACAATCTGAAGAGCCTGTTTGTAACTTTATTTAAATAAATAATACCATTTTTCTAAAGATGTGCTATGGATGAAGTCTTAGCCCCCCCTTAATAAGGGGGGGTTGGGGGGGTAATATCTAGCGCTACTTTATGAAATTGGTATAAAGTGCGATCGCCTCTTGACAGGTTATAGTATTATACCGAGAGTCATAATTAAACAGTGCTGCTGTCAGCCCTCTATGAGTGGCGACTCAAATATGTTAACTAGAATACATATTCACTATCAACACCAGTATTGAACACATGAGTAAACAATTATACAAAGTTTTTGACGAAGTAGAATTCAAAGCTCAACTGCTTGCTAAATACTGGAATAATTTTTATACAGAAATTTGCGAGCATTTACCAGATACATATCAGCCTGAAATGCAAGAACTGTCTATAAAGTTAGACGAGGCTTTAAGTAATCTGGTTGATCAACTTCGTAATCCAACTCTGACTCTTGCCACGACTGGAACCACCAGTAGTGGGAAAAGCACTTTGGTAAATTTGTTATGTGGAGCCGAAATTGTCCCCGTAGCCGTAAGTGAAATGAGCGCAGGGGCAGTCACTATCGAATATAGCAAGGAAAAGTCTCTCATAATCCATGAAACACCAGGAGCATTGTGGGAGTGTGGCGAATGGAGAGGTATTACTGAAGATCGAATTTATCAGCGCTTATACCAAGTAATGATAAGTTATATCGAAAACAGAGAAAAACAACCGAATTTAGCTTGCCCACAATCTACCATCTTGTACCCTTTCAGGCTTGTCAAAGAGTCTCAACTGGAACTACCACAAGGAACAAGGGTAAAAATTCTTGATTTACCTGGTTTGGCCTATGTGGGCGATCGAGGTAACGCAGATGTTATTAAACAGTGCCGAGAGGCCTTGTGCATAGTCACATACAATAGTGCAGAAACTGATGCACATAAAGTAAAAAGTTTACTGCAAGAAGTTGTACAGCAGGTAAAAGATTTAGGTGGTTCTCCTGCACGTATGCTCTTTACTCTGAATCGGATTGACGTTTTTCGAGCCGACAAAAATTGGCCTGAAACAGAAAATCGTTTTGTTGAAAATGCTAAACGTGATATAAAAAACGAATTGACTGAACAATTAAAAGAATATACAGAAGATATTGAGAAGTTACAAGTTGTCAAACTTAGTACATGGCCTGCGCTACTAGCCCTTCAGATCCAAAATAATGATGATATCTATAGTGCTGAAGCCTGTAAAAAGGCAGACAACAATTTTAATGGATTAATTGATGAAGATATATTAGAAGTCCTGCCACGTAACGTACAAAAATGGTCTAGACACGATCGAAACCGAGTTGCTGAAGCATTATGGCAAGAATCTTATGCAGAAGAGTTTCAGCAGCACTTAAAGCAACATATTAATCAACACTTTCCACAGTTAGTAATACCGCAAGCTATAGAACGTTTTAATGTAGCTGCTGCAAATGCTGTAGCAGAGTGGGCAGTACAAACAACCACGGCCATTCTTAGCAGTTCAGAAGAACACTACCAACAGGAATGTGAAAAAATATCACACATGAGGTCATCACTTGACCTTTTTCTTCAAGATAGCGATGCAAATTTGAGGAGGCCGTTTGAAAAGATAGATGCAAAATTTAAACAAGTCATAGAAAAAAAGTCAGAAGACGATCTTGTGTTCTATTTACAAAAAACCCTGAAGGAACTTCAAGATGTTGAACCTTATAATGAATTAGGAGAAAAATTATACCCCCTTTATGGATGGAGTAGAGAATTAAGTAGAGGGATAAAGCAAGTTTTAGAATCAGTAGCAGAATCTTTGGAGAAGGGGCAGACACTGGTAAAAAACCCAAATTTAAAAAAAGCAGATGATTCACAGGTACAACTTCTAGAAAGCAACCTCAAACGACTAATAAACTTAGGCTACACTGGGTCTGCTGCTAGAGATGGTGAAATAAGAGAAGCAAGAACAGATGAGGATAAAAAAAATCTCGAACTACTAAATCAAGCCTTAAACGACTTGTCTAAGCATTTGAATCTGGTAATGAAAGATATTTTAAAACAAATCTCTAATCAGGAAATAGAGAGGATGTACCAGGCCGTGGTCGAGCTTTTCAATTGTCATTTATCCCATTTAGAAAAGGGAGCAAATAACAATGCACCCAACATAATAATCAGGTTTCCTGATTCCCAACTGATACGAGTTGAAAAAGAACTTTCATTTAGTTTAAGTTTTGAATCTGGCTTTTCAATTACAGAAGGCAATTGGGAGGAAGAGAGTAGAATTTTTTGGCACTGGTTATGGTTGGTTCCAAAATACGAAGCACGATGTAGCGATAATGCTACAATTCCTAGCACAGAGAATTTATTAAAAAACTGGGATAGTCAGGTAAAATTAGCTGAACCAGACCTAGTTAAACAAATTGCCAGTTGGTTGCTAGAACAAATTGATTGTTTAAAAAAAGAGGTACATAAAAATCAAAATGATATTCTCGATCGTTATCAAGCTAGACTAGATAAAGCTCACCAAGAAATAACTTTAGATTATGAAAAGCAAAAAAATGTTTGGCAACCTATGGAACGAAAAGCCCAAGAATTAGCAGAAGAATTTGGTGTATTAGGAAAACTCTTAAAAAATGAGGATTAAAATTCAAGTGGCAAATGAGCATCTAGAAACACTGTATAAAGACGTTTGGGAGCTGGTTTACCCCCAGGTAGCAAATGAAAACAAGGGAGTTTTGTACAAGGTAATACATATATTGCTTGAAGCAGAAAAATCAACAGCAGACGACATATGTACTGCTACTGGTATCAACAAGAATGCTGCACTAAATGACGATGAAAGGATTGCTGGCGATCAACTTTTAATGGAAAAACCAAATACGTTTGATCATTATTTTAAGCAAAATTGGTTGAACCAAAAAATGACTAAACTAAATCATCCTAACAATCCAGATATGCAAACAGTTGTTTGGCTTGTGTTTATAGGCAGCCTATTGGTTGGAGTCTTTGCCTGTATCCAATACAGAAATAACCGTAAGCAAAACCTAAGAGGTAATGCCAGAAATCGGCAACCTGATTCTTTGCCGTCACCACCTCCTGAACCAATTACTGCTGCTTTATGTCTTGTTGTTCCAGCATCTGTAATCATTGATTTAAGAGATAAGCGTCCCAATAGTTTTACAGATAACAGTCTAGAGTTCTCTGACCTCAAAACGCTTATAGATAACGCCTCGTATTTTCTATGCACAGATGTTGAAAACGCTGCTTCAAAAGAGCTAGTTTTAGAAATGGCAACAAATGAAGACATTCCAACTAATAGTAACCGAGAAGTTTATATTAGGATTGATATCAATCAGGGGCAAGAAATGATTGACAAAGAAAGCCCTTACATATTAAAAAGAAACCTACCCAACTATGGACAGCGTATTATTCAAAAATACGCTTGTCTTAGAAATTTATCTGGCTTAGAAAACTTTAACCGCATTTAAGGAACCCCAAAATGGATTGGAAAACAGCATCTTCTTACTATGAGGCTCGTCTTAGCGACGCTCTCAACGTGCAGCGACACGCGCTTAACTTGGCTATGTTACCCCAGGCTGAAGTTCCGGCTCGATTAAAAGAGGTACTTTTACAAGAAGCAGAACCAACTCGCCGCCAACTTGAAAGACTCAAAAAGCGCGAGTTTCGCATTGCAGTTGTCGGGTTAGAGAAAGCAGGAAAAAGCACATTTATTAATGCTTGGTTGCAATGTGATTTACTTCCAGCAAAGGGAGGAAGATGCACATTTACCACAACACAAATTTATTCAGTTGAAAATGAGTCTGAACAAAGGCTGGAAGTACAAGCGAGAACCGAAGAAGAGTTTATCAACTTACTCAAGGAACTGGAGAAAGTTGGGGCGAAAGAAGACCTAAATACTATACGAGCAAACGAAATAACTTTACAACAGGTAAGAAGAGAAGGTAATCTGACTTTTCCCTTTACTAGGCTTGAAGATATTAAAGAACCACTCAAGAAGTATGTAGCGGATGAAAAGTATGCTCACGCTGTTTTAGAGGCGAGACTTTATACTAACAAGCTTGCTCAGGCTGAAGGGATTGTTTTTTATGATGTTCCCGGTTTAGATTCAGGTTTAGCAAAGCACGTTGATGAAGCACAAGCAATGCTCTCTGACTGTGATGCGGTGATATTGGTACAACGGTTTACTAGCCTCCGAGAAAAGGAACTAGAAATAATCAAGTTTACCGAACTTGGCGATAAAAACGTCACGGTTGCTGATAAGCTTTTTGTATTTTTAAGTCGGATTGATTCATTAGGTAGTGCAGAGGCACTTAAAACACATATTGAAGAAGCATCTCAAGACTGGTTAAAGCGTGCAAAGCTTCCACCTGAACGCATTGTATATGGTTCAGCCGGAGCCTATCTAATTTTGAATGGTTTAGCAGAAGAACAGACTAAGTTAGAGATTGGGGATGCAAGTAATATCGAAGCTCAGTTAAAGAGACTGACTGGAATTACCGATGAAGAAACTCTGAATAAAAATGGTACTGGCATTCCAGAAATTAAGGAAAAAATATTTAACTATATCAACACTGAGCGTGTCTCGATTTTAAAGAAAAGATGCGAAGCGTCTATCAATAAGATTTTCAGCAATTCTGAACAGATTTATATTACAGTCAGCAAAAAGTATCCAGAAAATCCTGAAGAAGCCAAGCTATTTGAAGAAAATAATCGGCGGGTTTTCTTTACCGAATGGTGGAATCAAAAATGGGAAACAATCAAAGCTGATTTACAAAAATACTATGAATATTCTGTTATAAACAAATCCTTAGATAGTTCTAATGCTAAGTCATTCACTCAAATAGAAAAATTTAGAGAACGATATTTACAAATCGTTGACAATGAAATGCAGAAACTTAGGGAGGAAACATTTAAAAAGAAAGATACTATCTTTCTTGCTAACTCCAATCCAGAGTTTGACCGCATGAAAGCCAATTTTGCTTGGCGTGATGATTTGTACGGTGATATTAGTAAGCTTCTCTCTGCCATTGCTCATCAACTTGCTTTAGAACTTAAGGATGAAGCATTAAAATTAGTTGAATATATGACAAGTTTATTATGGGAAAGTAATCAAGTAAAACCCAGGCTCATTGAAAATTCAGAGGAATATTTTTTAGCAAAACTAGAGAATAGCTTAAGCGTATTATTTTTACGCTTTGCACGTCCAGTGGCTGAAGCGCTGATTCGCGGCCCAGTTAATAGTGATACTCGAAATAAAATAATCAAAAGTTTAGGGGTAGATATTGAAATTATTGATAACTACTATAGTGGGGAAGAAGCTGCATTTAGGGTTCTCAAAAAATATGTAAAATATGGTTCAGATTTACTATTTAATTCGGAGATTCGGCAACAAGTATTAGGAGTTACAGGAATAGCAACACAAATTGCTGGGGTAGCAGCGCAAATAGTGGGAGATTTTTCTAAGGACATAAAATCGCCACAAGAAGAATCTGTAGTTTTTGAGGTAGGAAATGATATTAGTGCGTTTGAAGAATACTTAATTTATGCAATTTTCAGTGCGGCTGGTTTTGAGTCATACTGTATTCAAGAACTGAAGGGTTTAGTTGATAGTTTCCGAGACAAAGAAGGTACTTGGACTGGCGTTGCTCTCAATGAGTGGTTGCAGGGAAATCCACTTCTGTTTGCTGAAATACCTAATAACTTGAAGTCACAAGAATCGAATTTAGAAGTTAGCGAACGATTGAGGCAATTATCTATTGCTTTAAAAAGAAGTCGTTCGCCGGAGGTACTGTGAGGGACTGAAACTACAGGAAAATAGACCTTTTGCAAAAGTCCTTTTAATGCAATTAAAGGACGGGAGCTCCGGCCCATCCCACAAAAATCATCTTTTCTTGTGGAATGGGGCGGAGATCCCGTCTTAGCTATTTTTTGCAAGAGGTCTAATTTAACATAAGTCTGCAGGTTCGATCGCCCAAAACATCTTCCCCCATCATCAATCCGCTTCTAATCCGCCGGAATCATCCCCGATCGCACCCTGAACATCCTCTCAGCAACGGCGGATGAACCAAAAGAACCCTAAAACCCAGGAAATAGAGGGGGGGTACGTTTGATGTGTTGGTGCGCGCAAATGGCGCGATCGCCCCCTCCAGTGCAATTCCTAACCTCGTTTCAATCTCCCTGCGGCAAATTCTCCAGCCAAACCTCTAAATCCTCGATCGACTGAAAATCTAACAATTCCTCTGCTAGAGTTTCAATTTGCTCGATCGACAAATCAGCAATTCTAGTAGTGATAGATTCCGGCAATGTTTCAACTCGCCGATTGAACAGACGGCGATTTAACTGACGTAAAATCAAGGCTCTTCCTTCTTCTTCGCGGCCTTGCACAATGCCTTGCACAAGGCCTTGCACAATGCCTTGTTCAAGGCCTTGCTCAATACCTTCTTCCTTAGCTTCCCGATAAAACCGAGTTTCCTCAAGCGTAATCCCTAACATCGCCTCTGCCTCCCTTCGGTTCAAATTTGTAAACTTGTAAACCAGTATCGTCGTCAGCATCTCTATTATGGCGCGACTCGCCGCTTCCGATTCCTCCCGCTGCGATCGCGCCAGCAACAATCGCGCCGCTTCGGGCGTACTCGCCTCGTCGATAGTCGTCAAAGCCATCAGCGCCACCCCCAGCGGCAACTGTTCGATCGCACCCAACTCATCCAAATATACCCGATGCACCTGATTGCTGTTGGTGAGCGATCGATAGGGATGCGTTTCTGATTGTTCAGTCGATCGAGTAGGATAAATTACCACCGCTTCCCAATCTGTAAATCGCTGACGGTTGCGATAAAAATACAAAAACGACTCACCAAACAATCGCTCATAAAGCAATTCATCCCGCTGAAACTGCACCTCACAGAAATATACAACTCCAGGCTCAGCATCCGGTGGCAAAAACACCCCATCAATTTCAAACTTCGGTTCCTTCACCGCCACGGAGTCAAATCGATACTGTTCCGCATTCGATGGTGACTCTTCCAATAGCTCAAACAGCAGCGTCGGAGCTTCTTGAATTGACACTCCCTAGCCTAAAGGCGTAGGGATTCTTAATTCATCGACTGACCTTTAAGCGCTATGTCCTTTCGGCAATCTTTAAACTTTTCAACCGTGCAATTACACCAATTGACGAGCCTAATTCACAGCAACCCCAGAGGGTCTATCTCCAAAAGCTTACTAGGATACGAACCTAGAGTTCGGGTATGCCCTACCCTACTTAACAAATGAACTAAATTATTTGTTTTCTGGTAAAGAGAATGCGTCGATCCTCTAGCTGTTTTAAGAGTTTTCGCTGCTCTCGGTCCAACAATTTATGCCTAAAAGTGTGTCTCCGTTTCACGATGGCAAAGGAGTTTAACCTTGACTGTTCTAGTCTAGCACAAATACAAGAAATTTCCGGATTTTTAGGAATGGATTTAAGAAATTAAAGCCGTCCTTCTAGGACGGGGTTTTAAACCCTATTTTCTGATAACTTGTAAAATATTGAATCTCTACGCATTAACCCAACATCTCCTCTAACCTATGCAACTGCTCGAACCCTCAGTCGATTTTAGATTTTAGATTTTAGATTTGACTCGCCTTGATAAATCTGGGAGGTTGAGCTTTACTCTAAAATTTGGGGAGTATCCACAAGATTGTCGGGGGCTTCCGTTTTTTTGCTGGTTGCAAAAACAGCAAATGGGTAATCAGCTCAATCAATTCTAAAGGATTCCAGATAGCCCCAGATCAAAAAACATCCTATATTTTCAGTCCTAGACGCACTCCCGACAAAGAAACGGGGTTTTTTACTTAATCTCTGGGTAAAAACGAAGGATTTTCCTAAAACCCGGTTTCTGGCCCCCCGTGCGTAAGTCCTAATTTTGTTAATCGGCGATCGAATTTCGCCCATCAGCATTCCGTGTTTCCTTCCTTGGAACTCGTCCAACCTCAAGCCCTCAGCCAGAATCAACAAGCGTGACTTGACGGGGTGACACTCGTCTGGTGGGTCAATAGTAGCTTGTTTGATGCGTCCGCGCGATCGCCCGCCCGTACCTCAACAACCGCCAAAAACTCAGAATTGCCACAAAAATTCAAAATCTCAAACCCAAAACTGCCCAACCCCAGTACGATCGATCTAGTTAGCAAAAATAAGTAAAAACACTACCGGAGTAATTTTTATGGATCTGGTCGTACTCCAGAACTGGCTGGACAACATCTCCTTTGCCGTTTTGTTCTCCACAATGCTCATTTACTGGGTTGGCGCAGCATTCCCCGGCATTCCCTACCTGTCGGCCCTAGGAACCGCAGGAATGGGCGTCGCCAACCTATCCATCGCCGCTTTACTCGGTTCTCGATGGATAGAAGCAGGCTACTTCCCCTTAAGCAATCTCTACGAATCCCTATTTTTCCTAGTTTGGGGAATCACCGCCATCCACCTAGTCGCGGAAAACATGAGCCGTTCCCGCTTAGTAGGAGTAGCCACATCCCCCGTAGCAATGGCAATATCCGCCTTTGCAGCCCTGACTCTGCCGGCAACCATGCAATCTGCAGAACCCCTAGTACCCGCCCTCAAATCAAACTGGCTGATGATGCACGTTAGCGTCATGATGCTCAGTTACTCAACTTTAATGGTAGGAGCCCTGCTGGCGATCGCCTTTTTAATCGTCACCCGCGGCCAAAAAATCGAACTCACCGGTAGTTCCTTCGGCACCAACAGCAACCGCAACGGCAACTATCGCCTCCAACGCCATCAAAACCCCGAACCTCAAATTGCAGAAACCAGCGCCGACAGCGCATTAGTTTTCAGCGAACCCTCTTTCAACTCCAACAATAACGGTTTGGGCACCACCGCAGTCCTTGAATTAGCAACCGTTCAAACCGCATCAACCGCCCCAACTCAAACCGCAGAACCTCTCTCGCCCCAGCGCTTGAATCTAGCAGAAACTCTTGATAACATTAGCTATCGCATCATCGGTTTAGGATTCCCCTTACTGACAGTTGGCATTATTGCCGGTGCGGTTTGGGCTAACGAAGCTTGGGGATCATACTGGAGTTGGGACCCGAAAGAAACTTGGGCGCTAATTACTTGGTTGGTATTTGCTGCCTACCTGCACGCCCGCATTACTCGTGGCTGGCAGGGAAGACGCCCAGCAATTTTAGCAGCCACAGGTTTTGTGGTAGTTTGGATTTGCTATCTAGGCGTTAATCTGTTAGGCAAAGGTTTACATTCCTACGGTTGGTTTTTCTAATTCCTAATCCACCAAGGGGCCACAGAAGAACAGGATAAGTCAAAGAATCGGGATTAATATCATCTCCGGTTGTAGGGTGGGAAATTCCCACCTTACTCAACCAGCGAGATTCTAATAATTAACTTCCTCTTCCTTCTTATAACTTCGGTCTTCCTCACATCCGTTACATCCGTTACATAATCCGTTGCCGAACTTCCTTCATTAAAATAAGGACAATTAATATGGACGAATCCCCAATATTTCCCCAAGAAGACGATGTGGTGTCTGCCCCTACCAGCGCTTTGATGTATCAATGTACATTCAAAGTCAGCGAATTTATGGCAATCATGCAGTCAAAATTGGTAGACGAAAAATTATTCTCAGACGGCCTGGATTGCGAGCTATTAAGTGCTGGAAAAGACTGGACTAAAGGAAAACTTAGAATGCGTCTGGAGTTCATTCCGCTTGAACCAGAAATCAAAGAACAAAAAGCCCTTCCTGCCGCTGCCGAAAGCTCAGACACCCTGCAAAACTCTGCGGTAGATAGCTCAACTAAAACCGATATAGATGAGCCATTAAATCAATGTGACTCAACAGAAATAAGTAATCATTTTCCTATTTCTAGGTATCCAGACCGCGACCCCCAAAGTATAGGAATGTGGAGCTAGGAAGGCAAAGATTGAGAGATTGGGAGAGGGGGATGGTTCCCCTTCTTTGCTGAAAATCCATCCGTTAAATCCCGGACACTGCTCGTTTTCTAAGGAATGAGAATTAAATAACTTCCACAAGTTTGTGGGATGGGCGTCCCGCCCGTCCAAAAAGGACGGGCGGGACGCCCATCCCACAATAACAATTAAAATTTTAAGTTATTTAATTCGCG
>NZ_JAUBOR010000004.1:229067-231499 GCF_036700305.1 Microcoleus sp. Z1_A1 | reverse complement strand
CTCTGTATTCTCTCCCTCTGCGTTCTCTGCGCCCTCTGCGGTTAAATCATTCCGATACAACCGGAAACGATATCATTCCTTAGAAGCGATATTTTATGACAATAATCGCCCGATTGATGATAGCTTGACTGTCGCACCTACTTATATCATTTCCGGTAACACCGTAATGATGTTGACTGTTGACGGTTGACTGTTGACGCCGTGAACAGTCAACTCTAATTTACTATTCCGAAGCTGCAACCGGAATTGATATAATTCATCTGCGTTAATCTGTGTTAATCTGCCTGTATCTGCGGTAAAAACAAGAAAATTGCTTAACCGCAGATGACAATTAATTGACGCTGATTCACGCTGATGCAGAGAAGAGATAGATGAATAATCCCGATGCTAACAGATTTGATATTAATTGTTAAATCTAAAATCTAAAATCTACAATCGACTCACCAAAGTTCAAGATTCCCAAGGGCGACTGGGGAGTCAACTCTAAAATCTAAAATCTAAAATCTAAAATCTAAAATTGACTGACTTTCCTGGCTTGAATCTATCAAAAGAGGGAACTTTTTTAACAGCTCATCGGTGGATAACCTCTATCTAGAGAACGGTTCCGCCGATCGCTCAAATCGAGTAAAAATAGAAGGTCACATCTCCTTTTGTATTCTATGAAACTGAATTATTTTACGAAACGGCTTTCGACTTTAGGGCGCTTGATGGCTACAACAGTCCTTTGCGTGTCAGCGATGGCCTTCGTTTGGTCTGGTGCGTTCTTCTCCAACACCGCAGCAATGGCTTCTCCTGCTGTAAACTCGATCGCAGCAGCAGATGCGGGCGATGCGGTTCAAGAAAAAGCTAGCAAAGATGCTGGACGAGCCAAGAACTTCATCCGAGATACAGAAGAGAAGGTTAAGGAAGCTGCCAAGACAAATGCTGCTAAAGTCGATCGAGCATCGGAGGATGGTAGTGTCGTAGAGCGCAAAGCTAAGAAAGATGCGGCCACAATTGAGAAAAGAGCATCGGAAGATTCAGCTCGGACTCAGGAAGCAGTAGATAATACCAAGAATGCTGTAGAGCGCGCTGTTGACGGCATCAAGGATGTTTTTAGCAAGTAGACAATAAATTAAGTAGGTAAGCGCAAAAAAACAATAATATCTTGCAGGGGCTTGTAGGGGCGGCTTTAGGGCTTATCTACAGTAAGGGCGAGTCATCGTTGCAGAACCCGCCCTCTCCCAAGTAATGTTTATTTGTACTTACTTACTTACTTACTTGAAACTGAAAGATTGATGTACATTGACCAAGACCTCTAGACGGCTCGTGTAAGCGACCCCAAGCCCTTCTTTAAAATTGCCGCAAAAAGCGCAAATCGCTAGCATAAACCCGGCGAATATCGTCGATTTCATAAAGTACCATTGCGAACCGCTCGACACCAAAACCGGCCGCAAACCCAGTATATTTTTCGGGATCTAAACCGACTCCTTTAAGAACATTAGGATCGACGGTTCCGCAGCCCAAAACTTCCAGCCATTTGCCGTTCCACTGCAAATCTACTTCGGCAGAAGGTTCGGTAAAAGGAAAGTAACTCGTGCGAAAACGAATCGGCAAATCTTGTCCGAACATTTGTCGCAAAAACTCTTTAATCGTGCCTTTCAAGTCAGTAAATGTCAGACCTTCACCAATTGCTAAAAGCTCAATTTGGTGGAAGACTGCTGCGTGAGTAGCATCAACAGTATCGCGGCGGTAAACGCGGCCGGGAGAGACAATCCGAATCGGCGGTTTGTGCTGTTCCATGTAGCGAATTTGCACTGATGATGTCTGAGTCCGCAGTAAGTCGCCGCCTGGTAGGTAAAATGTATCTTGCATATCCCGCGCTGGGTGGTCTGGCGGGGTGTTCAGCGCCTCGAAGTTGTAATAATCTGTTTCCATTTCCGGGCCGTTGGCGACGGTGTATCCCAGGCCGACAAAGATATCCAGAGCGCGGTCTATGACGGCGTTTAAGGGGTGAACGCGGCCTTGGGGGCGAAAAATCCCCGGCATGGTGACATCGATGGTTTCTGAGGCTAATTTGGCTTGGATTTGGGCGGTTTGGAGGGCGGCGCGTTTGTCTTCTAAATCTGCTTGCAGGGCTTCTTTGACTGTATTGGCGATCGCCCCTACTTTGGGCCGCTGGTCTGGCGACAGTTTGCCCATCATGCCTAAAATTTGAGAGAGTTGGCCTTTTTTGCCGAGGTAGCCGAGGCGCAACTGTTCGAGTTGTTCGAGGGTATTGGCACTGGCGATCGCACTTTTGGACTCTTGGCCGAGGGTTTCTAGTTGAGTTTCAATGTCGCTTAGCTGGACAGTCATTTTGATTTTAGATTTTAGATTTTAGATTTTAGATTGATGGCTGTTTTGGGCCAAGTTGAGTTTAGCGCAATTTTGGCTCGACAGCCTTGTTGATT
>NZ_JAUBOR010000004.1:209833-228967 GCF_036700305.1 Microcoleus sp. Z1_A1 | reverse complement strand
TTAGATTTTAGATTTGAGATTTTAGATTGATGGCTGTTTTGGGCCAAGTTGGGTTTAGCGCAATTTTGGCTCGACAGCCTTGTTGATTTTAGATTTTAGATTTGAGATTTTAGATTGATGGCTGTTTTGGGCCAAGTTGGGTTTAGCGCAATTTTGGCTCGACAGTCTTGTTGATTTTAGATTTGAGATTTTAGATTTTAGATTGATGGCTGTTTTGGGCCAAGTTGGGTTTAGCGCAATTTTGGCTCTACAGCTTGTTGATTTTAGATTTGAGATTTTAGATTGATGGCTGTTTGTGGTCAAGTTGGGTTTAGCGCAATTTTGGCTCTACAGCCTTGTTGATTTTAGATTTTAGATTTTAGATTTTAGATTGATGGCTGTTTTGGGCCAAGTTGGGTTTAGCGCAATTTTGGCTCTACAGCTTGTTGATTTTAGATTTGAGATTTTAGATTGATGGCTGTTTGTGGTCAAGTTGGGTTTAGCGCAATTTTGGCTCGACAGCCTTGTTGATTTTAGATTTGAGATTTTAGATTGATGGCTGTTTGTGGGCAAGTTGGGTTTAGCGCAATTTTGGCTCGACAGCTTGTTGATTTTAGATTTGAGATTTTAGATTGATGGCTGTTTGTGGTCAAGTTGGGTTTAGCGCAATTTTGGCTCGACAGTCTTGTTGATTTTAGATTTTAGATTTGAGATTTTAGATTGATGGCTGTTTTGGGCCAAGTTGAGTTTAGCGCAATTTTGGCTCTACAGCTTGTTGATTTTAGATTTGAGATTTTAGATTGATGGCAGTTACGGATAATTTGTAATAGGTAATTCGAGGTTAGAGCGATCGCCCTAGTTGAATCTAGTTTAAGATTGCTATAAGGCCTATAAAAATTTCAATGAAACTTTTAATTAGCAACGACGACGGCATCTTTGCACAAGGCATCCGTAGCCTCGCCAACGCTCTCGCCGCCGCTGGCCACGATGTGAGCGTAGTTTGTCCCGACAGAGAGCGCTCCGCTACCGGCCACGGCCTAACCCTGCACCAACCCATCCGCGCCGAAATTGTCGAATCTATTTTTGAGCCCGCAGTCCAAGCTTGGGCCTGTTCGGGTACTCCCGCCGACTGCGTGAAACTTGCTTTGTGGGCTTTACTTGACAAACCGCCAGATTTTGTCCTTTCCGGTATCAACCACGGGCCCAATTTAGGCACGGATATCATCTGTTCGGGCACGGTTTCGGCAGCAATGGAAGGAATTATGGAAGGTATTCCCAGCATTGCTTTCAGCCTCGCGAGCTTTACTTCGCAGGAATTTGGGCCGGCGGTGGATTTCGCTGTCAGCTTGCTGGCACAGTTGGAAAAACAGCCAATGGCGAAACCGATGCTGTTGAATGTCAACATACCGGCAGTCTCACAAGCAGAAATTACCGGAGTTGCGATCGCCCGTCAAGGCATTCGCCGCTATTTCGACATATTTCAAAAGCGCACCGATCCGCGCGGCAAAACTTATTATTGGCTGGCTGGGGAATTGTTAGAAGATGTAGAAGAAATCGCCGATTCGGCGGTGCCACATGATATTCCTACAGACGTACAAGCTATTCGCGACAACAGAATAACCGTAACTCCTTTGCAATATAATCTCACCTGTGCTCCAGACTTGCACTCGTTGCGGGATTGGCAATTTGCAGGTTTTCCCAAGCAGTGAGCTCCGATCGACCCGATTGGAGCGGTAAACTAGGAATTAAGGAAAAGTGCCTCTCAAGGTCTATACCTTAAGCGTTAACACAGGCTCCCAATTACTTGTTAGTTTTTTTTACTCAAGAAAAACAGTTATGAACGCTCCCACCTATAACACTCATTCTGTCACTTGCCCGATCTGCAACCGTTCCAGCGTCGTAGGCCCCGTCGGGATGGTCAGTGGACTATTCACTTGCCCCCACTGCCATTCTCATATGGTAATTAGCTGGAGCGGTCATTTTGTGCGCGATCCTTTTAGTCTCAAACAACTGACGGTAGGAAAGATGCTCAGGCGCGAGAGCAGACCCTTAGCTCGGATTCAGCGGGACTTTGGGCTGGGTAAGCCTTTGCCGCTGATTGCAATTTTGGGCAGTGTGGTCTTTTTCGGGTGTGTGCTCGCCGCTACGGAACAATCGCTACCCCGACAGAATTCACTTCAAGGATTTTTAGAGTGGGTGAGCGGAACTGGTAATTCCCAAGATATCTCACGTTAACATTTCTTAAAAAAGATTCTGACAGATACTGCGTGCAAATATCTAGTCCTTTAGGTAGAAATCACACTATTTTAGCCATTGCATCCATCTGAAGCTACGGGTAAGCGCTTAGACGCCGTGCCCTTCTTCCTGTGTCCAAAAACGTCAAAACCCCAGTCCGGCAGGGGTTTTAACCCCTGTAGGGAAAGCGCCGTACCCGTAGGTGTCAACTTAACGTGCAACCGATAGTCCGACAGTCCGACAGGGGTTGAAACCCCTGGCTCAAAGCTAAAGTCGTCTGAAGACGACTAATGAGTTTTTCAGTCCTCTTTGATAGGACTTTAGCTATAAGCCCTGTGGAAGATCATTCCCTGGCGAAGAGTGCCGGGTGAGCCGGAGGACTGGCGGACTAAAAGCTTAAGTTGACACGCCTACGGCGCTCGCCGTAGGCGTGTACTCAATTTAGAAACTCAGCAATTTTTCTAACTGCTGCTTCCAAAATTGCTGGCGACTCGACTAAGGCAAATCGCACGTAGCCTTCTCCTGATTTCCCGAAACCGGCACCGGGGGAAGCTGCGACTCCTGTAGTCTGTACTAGCTGAGTGCAAAATTTCACGGAATCTTGGGCCCAAGGTTCCGGCAGTTTCGCCCAGACGTACATGGTGGCGGGGGGTACGGGTACTTGCCAGCCGATGCTCTGTAGCGCGTTTACAAAGGCATCCCGCCGTTTTCTGAAGGTTTCTACGCTGGTTCTGACGGTATCTTGAGGGCCTGTTAATGCGGAGATCGCTCCGTTCAAAATCCCTCGGTATTGGTTGAAGTCCACTGCGGCTTTTACCTGTCGCAGCGCTGCAATTAGTTCGGAATTGCCGATCGCATATCCGACTCGAAAACCTCCCATACTGTAGGATTTGGATAGTGTAAAAAACTCGATCGCCACACTCTTATCTCGATCCGCCTGAAAGATTGACGGCGCCATCAATTTTCGATATTCTTCCTCGTTACCAGAGGGCGGGCACGGGGGCACCGCCCCTACGGAATCGTCAAACACCAAATCTACATAAGGGAAATCGTGAACTAAAAGCAGCCGATGTTCTCGACAAAAAGCCACAGCTTTCTCAAAAAAAGCAACCGGGGCGATCGCAGTTGTAGGATTGTGAGGATAGCTCAAAACCATCATCTTCGACTGAGCCAGCACTGCTGTCGGAATATCTTCAAATATCGGCAAAAACGCATTTTCTGCTAATATCGGCATCGGATAAATTTGACCACCAGCCAAATGCACACCGCCCGCGTGGGAAGGATAGCCCGGATCGAGCAGCAAAGCAAAATCTCCAGGGTTGAGTACAGCTAAAGGCATATGCGCTGTGCCTTCTTGGGAACCAATTAACGGCAGCACTTCTGTTTCTGGATTGACTGCAATCCCAAATTTTTGCTCGTACCAAATAGCTGCTGCTTCCCGAAAATCTCTTGTGCCGTTAAACAGCAAATAGCCGTGGGTGCTGGTGTCGGACAGAGAATGTGCGATCGCATCTGTAATGTGAGCAGCCGCCGGCAAATCCGAAGAACCCAGAGACAAGTCAATCACATTCTGCCCCGCTGCTCTAGCTTGAGCTTTTGCCCGATCCATATCGGCAAATACATTAAATTGCAGTGGTTCTAAACGTTTAGCAAATTGCATATTTTCTATATTTTTGTGGATTTTTAAGGACTATTTTTATATTAGCTAAATTATTTTTTTTACTAACCACAGAGAGCGCAGAGGGCGCAGAGTCAGAGAGGAATATCGAGGAGAAAAGAGAGGTGTTAAAAAAATATTTGTGCTTGTTATAATTGTAAGTTGGGAGTTGGAAACTCCCGAATCATTTCCAAACTTTATAAGTGAGCGTCGAGCAAACCGATCAAAGTTTGTTTAGTAATGGCTCCCTCGTGAGAAAGCACTACTTCGGCATTTTTAAACAGCCGGAGAGCTGGGACTCCTTCTACTTTATACTGCTTGACAGTATTAGGATTGGGGTCAATTTCCATTTTAACCACTTTCAGTCGATCGCTGTAGTTGGCCGCCACCCAGTCTACCGAAGGCGCGATCAGTTTGCAAGGCCCGCACCAAGTAGCCCAAAAATAGGCAAGCACTGGTTGCTCTGCTTTCAGGACTTCTGTTTCAAATTTTTCGTCGTTAATGACAATTACACTGTTGCTCATGGTTCTGCGATTATTTTTTCTATTTATTTCTAAAGCACCGGCTGGCGTGAAACTTGCACCAACTTAGAAGACAGGCCCAAAAAACTGTTACTAATTTTAAAACATTCTGCGAATTATTGAGTAGAAACTAAGGACTCGCGACTGATGGCTAATTCTGTATGGCGTTTAATTCCACTGTTGTCGGCGTCTGGTAGCGTGCAGATGGCGATCGACCAATGGCTACTGGAACAGCATCTAGCGGGCAAACATCCGCCAACTCTGCGATTTTACACTTGGCAACCGACGGCGATTTCCTTGGGCTACCACCAGCGCCGATGGCCGGAGTTTTGGCAGCAGTTGTCTTGGCGGGGAATGCCTGTGGAGTTGGTGAGGAGGCCCAGCGGCGGGCGCGCCGTGCTGCACCAAGGGGATTTAACTTATGCAGTTGTGGCGTCGGGGTTTGGAAGCAGCCGTATGAAAGCTTATCAGACTATTTGCGAGTTTTTGATTGAGGGTTGGAGGGCGATGGGTTTGGATTTGCAATACGGGGAAGCTGGAAGGGGTTATATTCACAATCCGAATTGTTTTGGTACTGCGACGGGTGCGGATTTAGTTACCGCTGATGGCTGCAAGTTAATTGGTAGCGCGCAATTACGCAGGGGTGATGCTATTTTGCAGCACGGTTCGATGCGTTTGCAGCCGGATGTTTGTTTGTTTTCTCAAGTGTTTGAGGAGGAATTAATTCCTGTGCAATTACCTCTATCTGAAGGGGGAGATGATTTGATTGCCACTGTAATTGATGTTTTGAGTGCGGCGGCTTGTCGCTGTTTTGAAATTGATTTGGAGGTGCAGTCACTTTCGGATGAGGAATGGCAGGATATTTTGGAATTAACAAGTAATAAGCTGTTTCACATTTAACCTCCATATTTGGGGGCGGGGTTTACTGCCACCTTTTCGGAACAGCCAAGATGGCCGTTCCACAAGAGATTTTTGGAATAATTATTGTGGGTATACCGCCTTTTGGGAACAGCCAAGATGGCCGTTCCACAAGAAAAATTATTTGTTGTGGAACGACCATCTTGGCTGTTACTGATACAAGTTAAAAACTTGTACAGTTATTTTTATTAAAAGTTTTCCGGGCCGTTGATCCGACGCCAAAAAAGTTAAATTTAAATGCAGTACCGCTTAGGGCTGTGGCGGAATTTGAACGATCGGCTCTTTGGCAATTTCGCCCAATTTCACAGAATCCAGCAAGCTTTCCCAATCAGCCTTGAACGTTGTATCATTAGGCCGATCGCGGCGAGCGGCAGCTAGGGTGCTGAGGGCATCTTGCCAAATCCCATTTTCAGCATAAATAACGGTTTTCTGGCGCGGATCTGCCTGATCTAATTGACGGCGGATATCTTCACTGAGTTCAACTCGCCGTACCGTACCGATTTCTATCTGATCTGCCGATCGGTCTAGAGAGTCGCAAATCACTGTAAAATTCCAAGTGTAACTTTTGCCTACTTCCAAGGGCGGCACATTTTGGTTGGCGGGGATACTAACGCCGATTACCCCTGATAAATTGCTAATTGTGAGCTCCTGTTTATAAATCTCCTTGCCGCTTTCATCTTGTAGGATAAATTCGGCTGATTCGGCCTCTGTTTGAGGCAAGTAGAAAAAGAACGTTGGATAGTCGGAAACAGTCCGTCCCATCTTATTTTTAGGCACTAAGGCTGTGAGACCTAGCTGACTAATGCTCGCGCAGCCACCGCGCACAGGCCGTCTCGGTTGAGTGGGGGGCCAATTATCTATATCTTCAGTAGGCGGAATGAAGCGCGGCCCTCCCGGTATAGGGTTGGGTGGGCGGTCAGGTGTGTTTATGCTGGGCTGTCCCACAACTGCCAATTGAGAAATGTTAAGTGTGGCTATCAATACTATTGAGCCAACTGATATCAGATTGATGAGAAACTTAGTAATTGTTTTCACATTAACTCCATGAATTTGTAGGGAGAGATTCTCTCTTTTTATTTCTTTTTCCTTCCCAAAACCCGGTAGACATTAACTTTTTGTTCCCTACCTCTTAAAGGCAAAGCTCCCCAAGATTCTACCTCAAATTTGTCGGCCAAATGCACAAAGGTTTCTTCTGCAATCAATATCCGGCAAGTGTCCTCGTGCCGCTCCTTTTCGCAGCTTTCTAGGCGAGAGGCAATATTTACGCTGTCGCCGATCACTCCATATTCTAAACGGGTTGTGCCTCCCAGACTACCCACCATCACAGGCCCTGTAAAGATGCCTACTCGCATTTTTACGGCCGGTAAACCGCGTGTGAGCCAATTTTGATTCATTTCTGGCAAGCGCGAACTTATAGCTAAAGCGCAAGATACGGCGAGGCGAGCATCTTCTGCAATTTCTTCGCGAGTGGTGCGGGGAATGGGTACGCCAAATACTGCCAGCATTCCATCTCCGGTAAATTTATTAATCACGCCTTGATGTGCTTGGACTTCTTGGGCCATTGCTGATAAATACTCATTTAACCAACTCATTACCACTTCTGGCGCGAGTTTTTCGGAGATTGTACTAAAACCCTGCACGTCGGTGAGGACGATCGTAGCAGTAACTTTTTGCCCTGGCAATAACCCTGATTCGAGCAGATGGACGCGCTCTTTCCACAGGGCATTTGCGATCGCGGGTGAAGTTTGTTGTCCTAATAATTTCATCACAATCCCTTGCTGTTGTCTCGACTGCTCGTATTTATAGGTAACTGCGACTCCTGCGGTGATTAAAAGGGCAAGGGCTGGAGCAATTAGAGGTATCCACCCCTGTTGTAGGAAGAGGAAAAAGGTGAATCCGAATAATGAGCCGCAAGCTACGATCGCGATCGCGATCAAATTCAGCGCTTTTTCTAGCCGCCAAGCTAAACAGCCACCCACTGCACTCCAAACCACAATCCAGAGGATTTCTTGCCATTCATCCCAATACCAAAATAGCCCTTGGCCGTCTAAAACTGCACTGAGAATTTGGCTGGTGGCCGTTGCGTGAATTAATACCCCAGGCGTCGGGATATTACCGTTTTTAGTAGCGCTGTAAGGGGTAGAAAAAATATCTTTTACTGTTGGGGCTGTCACCCCGATTAAGACTATTTTATCTTTTACCAAGTTGGGGTCTACTTTGCCCTCCAAAACTTGAGTTATGGTCACGGTTTCTGCTATCTTTTTAGGAGAGCGGTAAGTGAGCAATATTTGATAGCCTTGGGCAGGAATGTTTTGATAACCTCCTGAGTTTGAGCGCAACTTTGAAAATACTGTTTTATCTACTAAGAATTCATTGTTTTCTGTAGCTTTATATTCTATATTTTTGCTATCAAAATATGCAAAAGCTAGCCTGGAGGGAAATGAATAAAACGTGTTTTTACCATCGCCAATAGACATCACATTACGACGCACTATACCATCTGGATCGAGATACAAATCGTTAAATCCTACCCGCTTGTCTGGTATGTTGGGAGGTGGCTGGACTCGATCGTACTTTAAGGAGCCGATGAAGGTAATGGGAAAGACTTTGGGGTTTTTCAGTTGAGTGGCTAATTCTGCATTTCCCGGTTCGTAGGGAATATCACGAATTATATCGAGACCAATAGCTGTGGGTTCCAAACGCGCTATTTCGCCGATCGCTTTTGCTAAAACGCGATCGGAAATTGGCCATCTGTTTAAAGCACTAATGTCCCGATCGGTGATTTCAACTATCAGCAACCTGGGGTCAGGGCCGCGATCTTGCCCCAACTGCACCATGAGGTCGTAAGCATTTAATTCTAGTGGCTGCAACCCGCCTAAATGCCTCACTCCCAATAGAGTTCCGGTCACGACAATCCAGATGATAGCAACAGGTTGCAAGTCAGCGTTGGGGAATAAATAAGTTAAATTTTTCCCAAGTCCCTCCGCAAATTTATGATAAATTCTCTTAAAGAATTGGGGCATAAAATTTAGTGTTTCAACCCTGAGTCACAAAGTATGCTACATCTTAACCGATCGCTGATGCCCCTTACTGATGCCAAATTTTTAGTTTTCTTGTGCAGTTTTGGCGATCGCACTTAATTGCAATCCCTGCGGATAGCTGTTTTCTTCTTTGCTGCGCTTGATGTCGGCCATTGAAATCTGTGGTTTGAGGTATTTTGCTAAAACTTTAACCACGTCGCCCCGATCGAGCGTCCCCACTACTGAACCAATCGGCGAGAGGACGATGATTCGGGGGAGTTGACGGGCTTCCATGCTGTTAATTACTTCTGCAAGGGAGGCTTTTTCGGAGACTGTGGGGGTTTTTCCCAGGGGTTTCAAAATGTTGTGCAAAGTCTGAATTTGCCATTGACTGCGTTCTGTGAAGCGAATATCGTCGATCGACACTAAGCCCAAATCCCGGCCGTTGGTCGCAGCAATATAAAATGGAAACGGATTGACTTCTAACAAATATCGATCGGCAAATTCTCGCAGAGTCAAATCTGCATCTACAACTCGAAACTCGCGACTCATCGCATCGCTGGCTTTAATTTTGAGCAGGGCTTCTTGCAGCGAAGTAACTTGGCTATAAGCAGTGGCATTGCGAATGCCAAACCAGCCAATCAGTGCAATCCACAAGCCGCCGTACTCCCGCGCTAAAAAGCATAAACTCAGACCCAAAGCAACAGCCAGCCAACCTAAAACTTGTCCTGTTTTTGCCGCCCAGCGAACGCCGGCAAATCGAGATCCGGTGATTTTCCAAATTGCTGCTTTTAAAACTTGTCCTCCATCCAAAGGCAGACCGGGAATTAAGTTAAATAATCCCAAAACGAGATTGATTAGTGCTACCCTTTCGGTGACAATTGCTAGCAAACTTTGCGGGGGAAGAACTTGAGAACCCAAACCGAGGATTAAAAACAGCGCAAAGCTGACTAGAGGGCCGGCAATGGCTACTTGAAAAGCTTGACCGGGAGTTTTGGATTCCGAGTCGATCGAAGCTACTCCGCCAAATAAGAATAAGGTAATAGAATTAACTTTAATGCCTTGCGATATCGCCGCCAAGCTGTGTCCGAGTTCGTGCAAGAGCACGGAAGCAAACAGTAGCAGAGCTATTGCTAACCCCGCACTCCAGGAGAGCGCAGGCCCCCACAGGCGGTAACTGCTGGCGTATTCGCGGGTTGCTAAGGCTAAAATTATAAACCACGAATAATCTATAACTAGGGGGATGCCAAATAAAGAGCCGATTCGCCAACCTGTCTGCATGAATTTTCCTGGGAAAGGAGAGCAAGAAAGAGTTTCTATTATATCTTTTCTCACCCCTTGCCTTTGCCTTTCCCCTGATTTTTACAGAACTCCGGCGTTACCCAAGCCCAAGATTACTCCGGCTCCGAGCAAGTGGCCGAAGCTGGCTGTTGCCAGCAATTCTGGTACGCCGAAGCCTTTGAACATTCCAGGGAGTGCCACGGGTAAAGCTGGGCCCTTGCCTCGGTTTTGCTTGGAGATGCCGTAGTAGCCGATCGTGATCGCCAGCAAATTGCATAAAATCATTGTCAGTCCTACCAGTGGCGACCACTCCGGTGTTGAGGGAGCGGTAGATTGTACGGCTAACAGCAAAGATGAGGTGATCATGTTCTTATTTCCTGATTTCACAGATAAATTGATTTCCCAGATTATAAAAAGCGGTTTGCATTAAACTAAGATTTGTTTTAATAGTTAACAATTCGTTTATATTTTGATACAAATTCGGAACGGAGGAATCGGAGTGCGGGTTAAAATTTGCGGAATCACTAAATTAGACCAAGGAATTGCGATCGCCCGCTTGGGAGCCCAGGCTTTGGGGTTTATCTGTGTGCCGGCTTCCCCCCGCTATGTCAGCCCAGAAACAATTCGCCTGATTGTCGAGCAATTGCCGGAAAATGTCGATCGCATCGGCGTTTTTGCCAACACCACAATAGAAAATATCTGTCAAGTAGCGGCAGAGTCAAATTTAAGCGGGGTGCAGTTGCATGGAGATGAAACAGCGGAATATTGCGATCGACTGCGGGAGTTTTTGCCGGGAATTGAAATTATTAAAGCCCTGAGAGTTAAGACTCCTGAAACTTTAGCCACCGCTGCTGTTTATGCTGTTCGTGTCGATACTTTACTGCTGGATGCTTACCATCCAGGGCAATTGGGCGGTACTGGTAAAACGATCGACTGGATGATGTTATCAGAGTTTAGACCGCCGTGTCCTTGGCTGCTGGCGGGCGGTTTAACACCCGATAATATTTTAAATGCAATTGATAGCGCGATCGGCAATAACTTCAGCGGTGTTGACCTTTCTAGCGGCGTAGAAATAGCGCCGGGAGATAAAGATTTGACCAAAGTTGCTCAGTTGTTTGCTAATTTAAGTCAACTTGCTAATCATTGATACAGCATATTTCATGTAAATGTAGAACGCGAGAAACCGGGTTTCTTAAACAGTATCACTAATGATACGAGAACTGTAAAGAAACCCGGTTTCTGGGGTGTAGTTCATAAACCTGGAATACGCTGTAAATTGGCAATACCAAATTCGCGCTTTTTATGCGATTCATTCTTTAGTCTGCGCGAGCGAAGCCTGCCTTATACAAGGCAGAACTCGTTTCTACAGTAGCAATTTCAACCGCAGTCTATGCCGTTTAGGATCGCGAATTAAATAACTTACAATTTTAATTGTTATTGTGGGATGGGCGGGACGCCCGTCCTTTTTGGACGGGCGTCCCGCCCATCCCACTTTCAAGAGTGGAAGTTATTTAATTCTCATTCCTTATTCTTTTATCGCCGGATCTCAAAAGTACGCGCGGCGGAGCTATCGTCAAGGGAATCGCCCTCCGGGTCTTCGTATTCCAAAACCAACTCGCTCACCCTAGCACCGCTGGGGCCGCCTCGGCACCAACTAATCATTTGTTCAACAGCTTTTTTGGAGCCTTCAAAGACAGCTTCGACGCGCCCGTCGGGGAGATTTCTTACCCAGCCGCCCAGGCCGAAATACTTTGCTTGATTCTTCGTTGAATATCGGTATCCTACTCCTTGAACTAATCCCGAAACAAAAACGCGGACTCTGACGGGCGGCAATGATTGGTTTTGCATAATAAACGGCTCAACTTACTGCTAACATCTGTTTGAAAATTTTAAGGATCGGTTTGATTATGTTAAATTTTAGCGCGATGGTGCTGCCGGGATTCCTGATACGCCGCGTCACCCTGGCTTTTTCAACTATTCCCGATGTCACTGATTGGCTGGTTGCAGCTATGCTCGCGCTGGTTTACACTTCGATCGCTCTTTCCATTGGTTTTTGGTCAGGATTTCTAAAAGTAGACGTGCAAACCTCTCGGCGTACAATTGTGGGAGTGCTCGTTGGCTGTTTGTTAAGTCCGGGCATCACCGAGGAGTTATTGTTCCGGGTGTTAATGCTGCCGCACCCGTTTGAGAAGGCTTCTGGGTTAATGCTGTGGTTTTGGGGATGTGCGAGTTTGGCGGTTTTTGTAGTTTACCACCCGCTGAACGCGCTGACTTTTTACCCGGTTGGTCGATCGACCTTTATGAATCCAGTATTTTTGCTACTGGCGGCAATTTTGGGAGTTGCGTGCTCCCTCGCATACCTGCAAAGCGGTTCTATCTGGCCTGCGGTGGCGCTTCACTGGCTCGCAGTGACAGCCTGGCTGTTGCTACTGGGCGGTTACAGGAGGCTATATGGTTAAATGTAAAAAGTCCAGCATCACTATTTTGTCGGGAGGATCTCAGTTGTGGGTATCATCGGAGCGATCGTAGGTTTTTTGGCAGGGGTAGCAGTTGCTTACTGGTTAGTGGAAAAGCGCTTAAAGAAGCAAAAGCAAGAATACTTGCAGCAAACTCGCAGAATTACTGAGGAAATAGAATTAGCTCAGATGTCTCGGGTGCAACAAGCTGTAGAATCTCAGAAAGGAGAACGGGAAAATCAGCTTAGAAAAGCTACTATCGAACACGAAAATTTACTCAGACAAGTTACTACCCAATACGAAAACCAGCTCAAACAAGTTGCGGCTCAATATGAAAATCAGCTCCAACAAGTTTTGGCAGAACGCGACAGTCAGCTCCAACAAGTTTTGGCCGAACGCGAGAGTCAGGTCCAACCACTTGCCAGCGTAGACGAGTACGAGCTGCGACGACAAATCAGCGAGGAATTAGAAGCCGCTAACAATGCTAGGATGCAGCAAAATATCCAATCTTTGCAAGCCGAACACGAACATCACTTACTCAGAGTTGCTGACGAATTGCATCTAAATTATCAAGCTCAGATGGAGCAACATTTGCAAAACTTGCAAAATGAACACGAAATTCGCTTGAGGCAAACTGCCGAGGAATATGAGAACCGCGAGGTTGAGCTGCAGTTAAATATGGAGGCTTTGCAAGAGCAATACGAGAGTCAGTTGCAAGCGGCTCACGAGCAGTTGAGAGCTCACGAAGCTCAGATGCAAGCTACTATCAGGTCTTTGCAAGAGCAGTACGAGAGTAATGTACAACAAGAAGTCCCGGAGCAGCAGTTTAGTCAGTTAAATTCAACAGAATTTGCCGAAGGTGTATCACAAGAAGAAGTTTGGCAGGAACTGTCAAGTGAGTTAAATCAAACAGAAGTTGAAGAAGAGTTAAATTACACAGGTTTTTCAGAACCACAACCCATTGATTTACATCAACCCGAAGTCGAACAACAGCTTCCAATTACCAGACAAGCACCAAGCTATTCCCTACCGCAGTTGATGGGATGTGTTCAAAGTCAGGACAAAGAAACCCGGAAGTTTGCAGCGTCTGCTTTAGGTAAAATGGCTGCTGCTAATGCTCTGAGATCCGAAGGTCAGCGAGCAATAGAAACCTTGGGAAAATTAGCTCAAGATATTCACCCGGAGGTGCGCGAAGCTGCTGTGGAAGCACTAGCAATGATTAAGTCGGAAAAAGTGATTCCGCTGCTACAAAAAGCTTTGCGAGATATAGATAGCGGTGTGGCTAAATCGGCAAGTGCTGCGCTCAATAAGTTTAAGTTTTATCCGCGCACTCCGGCGGCTAAGCCGAAAACTGTTGATGTAAAGAAACCAAAGCGTTAAGCATTTACGAGCATAAATATAGCAATTGTAAATTGCTTACAACCCAGTAGGGAACCCACATTGTGGTGTCCTTACCGAGGTGCTATATTTCACTCCATTTCAATTACTACCACAAACTGTGGAGGTTGGGTTGACGAAAGAAATCAAACTCAATTATTCGATCGACAACTCGCCCAATTTTTAGCAGACATAGCAGACACCCCGCTGTTTAAAACCGTAGGCTGAAACCTTTTTTAGCAACTGGCGATTGAAATCGCTTCTTGTATCTTCACGCATCCTGTAGGGGCGGGTTTTACCAATCATCTATGCCAGAAACCAACAATATAATAAACCCGCCCCCACTTGGGCGGCAAATCCGAATCTACATTTTTTGGATTCGCTCGAATATCAGGTTAATCTGGGTTATCGGTGGTGTGGGGGCGGGTTTACAAGATTGTTTGCGGTTATCAAATATTGTTGGTAAAACCCGCCCCTACAGTTAACTCGCGACTGATGACTAATTTAAAATCGCTGCTTTGTACCGAGTATAAGTTTGAGGTCGCCGGAGTCGCTAACAGCCATATCTAAGCGAATTAATCCAAAGGACGATCGCACCCTCACACCCAGCCCAACACCCGCCCCAGTCCCCGGTTTGTCCCTGACTACGGCCGGTTTTCCCAGTACACTATCTCCCGTTCCCAAATCCGACGCAAAATCAGCAAATATCACGCCGCCAACATCCCTCCCGACAGGAAACCGATATTCACCCGAAGCTAAAAAATAACTCCTGCCACTGCCAATATCCCCGCTATCGTAACCCCGCACAGAATTGCGACCGCCGAGGCGAAAAGCTTCCGTTGGTGGCAAATCCCCGATTACCGTGCCCGCTTGCAAGTTAAAAGCCAGCATTTCGGGCAAGGCTTCGGACTCGCTGATGCCGAGCAAAGTTACTGGTACATAATGTATATAATTTGCTAACAGCCTGTTACTCACAATGTTACCTCGTCCCAGAGGTATCGACTGCTCGGTGCTGAGGCTCAGAATCGAGCCGCTGGTGGGGTTGAAGGGATTGTCCCGCCGATCGAGCATCGCACCAAAAGAAACAGTGTATAACTCGTCAACGCCGCTGCCGCTGAATGTGAGAGGATTGCCGAGTTCGTCGCGACGGGCAATATTTAAGTTGCGATCGCGCGTACTGATGTTTGTATAATTGAGTCCCAAAGTCGATTGCCAATCGCCCAAAGGTCTGGTAAACCTGAGATTTCCCCCCACCCGAATTTCCCGAACTCGGTTCCCGTTGGGCAAATCAATATCTTTGTTGAAAATTTCCGATATTCTGCGATCGCCAAAAGCTCTCACACTGTATCCCAAACGGTCTTCGGCGGCAACGTAAGGGCTGACAAACTCGACATCGTACTGGATACCTCGGAGGCTGGGTTCAAGTTCCACCGCTAGCCGCTGGGGGTTGGTGCCGAAAGTTCGATCGGTATAGGAAAGAGGAACAGCAACGCCAACATCATCACTAAGACTGGCACTCACGCTAAAAGAGCGAGCCGATCGCTCTTGAACGTTGTAAATTACATTAACATCCGTGCCAACTTCTTCGATCGAAACCGTAACTTTCTCAAACAATCCCAATTGCTGCAACTGCTGTAAATCCGATCGTACAACTTCCCGGCTGTAGTTATCCCCCGCCTTGAGTTTGAGCTCACCTCGGATAAAATCTTCCGAAATTCTGCCCTCAACCGGATTCCCTTTTCTATCAACAGCTTCGCCTCTGGAATTGACAAAGCGAATTTTCACCTCAGCAACGTAAACGCCTTCAGCATTGCCCGCTTGACTGATTTGTAGAGTACCGCCTAGCTGTCTGGCGTTGCTGTTTACTGCTTCGGGGATTTCAGCGTTGGTCGCGATCGTCGCCGGAGTTTTTAACAGAGATGTAAAATCTTTATTGTGGCTGGGCTTGAGTGAGGGAGATTCCCTAGGGGATAGCTGCGCCCCGCGTACTTCAGCCAACATTCCTGTGCCACCAAACAATTCATCTCTTGTGGAACGGGCATCTTGCCCGTTCTGGACAGATGCTGCACCGTTCTTGACAGATGCTGCACCATTTTCAATCAGCTTTTGATGAACAGGCAAGATGCCTGTTCCACAAAACAATTCATCTCTTGTGGACCGGGCATCTTGCCCGTTCTGGAGAATGGTGCCAGATGTGAGACTCACCTCATCCTCCTCCCTCTGTGCTCTTGTGGGACAGGCGTCTCGCCTGTCAATTTCTGCGGTTCCCTCTCTAAACTGGGCCTCAGTCGGTGCGGCACTCGGATCGATCGCCCCGGCTGCCAATTCGCCGCCAGCCAGCCCAGCCAAAGTCAAAAATGCAATAATCGGAATTCGCATAGACATTAAATTTAAAGCATACCCAACGCATATTACCCAAAACCTGGCCCCCTGCATAATTAGCCGAAAAGAAACCCGGTATTGTTGAGGCTACCGGGTTTCTGGGATGCTGAAATGTCGGAAAGTTCGACCGCGGGCGATCGTAAATTGGGGAAACCGAAAATTTGTTTAAATAGCTTGTCGAGAAACACGTTTCTCAAAATGAGCCTGAGTCTGCTGCAACAGTTGTTCGCGACTATCCTTAGCGGTGGTAATGGTAGGGAGCAAGTTGCGAGCTTGTAAAGTCATGTGAAGCTGTAGGTGTGCTACGTACTCACTGACATCTTCGCGAAGAGAGCAAGCCGGGTACTGTCTTAAAGTAGAGTTCAAAGTGTTCTCCTGCTTTGGGTTTGTAGTATTTTCTAATAATCATAGACAATATCATGGTCTATTTCTAACTGTGTACTCCGTAATGAAGTTTAACCTTTGGACTGCTTTTTTGTTACAATCCTTTACAAAGATTCCTGACCGATCGGGAGTCGATCGCCATGCAGTCTCAAGCACCTGTAGAACAAGCGCACACATTAAGTACATTTGTCAATAGCAGCAGCCAAACAGCCACCTACCTCGACATCGCGTGCGGCAGACTCTTATTGATGCTGCAGAGTGTCTTAGGAGAAAAGACTTGCTGGCTGCCATTAATTGAGTTACTGCAATCTCAGTTTCGGTGCATTAGTTTAGATATGTTGGGTTTTGGAGAATCCAGCAAACCAGAAATCCGCTACGACGTAGCTGTAGAAGTTGCTTTTGTGCGGCAAGTTGTAGAACAACTAAATATCGAACCTTGCTGCATCATCGGACATTCTTTTGGCGGTTGGGTAGCATCTGCATATTCCCTCAAATATCCTAATTCTGTGAGCAGTTTAGTGTTAGCAGCACCAGCCGGAATTCGGGACGACAGTTTTTGCGGTGAATACGATGCTTTGCGGCCGCTATTGTGGGAAACTCCAGTTGTTGATTGGGCATTGCAGTTGGCAAAACCTTTTGCGAGTTTAGCGGGAAAAAGTGAGAAATTGCAGCAAATTTCGGGGTGGCGCAGGGAGTTGATATCTCAACCAGTAGCAAGGTCATTGTTAATGAGTCGGATGCAGCCAGAAGATGCAGTTGATACAGTAGAAAAAGAAATTCACAAATTGCAAATTCCTACCTTAGTTATCGCAGCAGATAGTGACGAAACAATTCGTCTATGGCACTGTGAAACCTAGGCTAACAAGATACCGGGGGCAGAGTTAGCAATTATTCCCAATGCCACTCACGGGTTGCCGCAAACTCAAGCTCCAATTATGGCGAAGTTGACTTGTGAATTTTTGAATAATTAAGAAAAACTGTGCAAGAAGCCGAATCATAAAAATTGTGATAAGCCACAAATGGAAAATAATTGTGTTTTAGTATACTACTTTATTAGGAAATACAGAATATATTGATTAGTGTATTATACAATTTTTTTTATGGCTCTTAAATCTTGTGTCAGCAGGAGCTACAGACATTTAGTGGAGTCGGGGGTATTACCAATGGCAGCACTGAGCAACTACTTTAATCTGGAAGAAATTACGACAGCCAGAAAAATTAGTGCTGCGGTAATTAACATCAGCGGCCGCCAGCGAATGCTTTCCCAACGAACGGCTTTTTTTTGCATGAGGTTAGTTGGCTCTCAGAATGGCGTAGAAAGAGCCAAGCTGCGGGGGAATTTGTTAGAGGCGATCGAGCTTATGGAAAAATCCCACCGCGACTTAATTAATACTAGCAGCAGCCTCAACTTATTGAGTCCCCCTTCAGCCACCGTCAAGGCCATGTATTTTGAGCCACCACTGTATTTAGACAAACAAGTACGCGCATATATCGATCGAATAAAAGCCTTGGTGCAAGTTCCTGATGCCGAACTCAGGCTGGAAAATCCCCACCTGCTGTACATTGTCGAAGCAGCGGGCGGCGACTTGCTAGAAGCTTTCGATGCCGTAGTGAGTCAATACCAGCAAGAAAGCGAAATCGAACAATTTGAAATCGACCTTAAACAGGTAGAACTTTATCAAGAAAGTTGTGCTGCTACCTCGAAAGCGGAAGCTCAAGCAGCCCAGCTCGATCGCGCACTTTGCGAACTAAAACAAACTCAAGCTCAACTCCTCCACAGCGAAAAAATGTCTTCGCTGGGGGCGCTAATGGCTAGTATCGTCCACGAAATTAATAACCCAGTTAGTTTTATTTACGGCAACTTGAGCCATGCGGAAATTTATACTCAAGATTTGCTACACCTGCTGCGCCTCTATCGAGAATACTGTCCAAATCCCTGTCCCGAAATCACAGCTAAAATCGCAGAGATAGATCTTGATTTTCTAGTTGAAGACTTGCCTAAAGTTATGTCTTCCATGCAAATGGGTTCCAATCGCATTCGCGAAATTGTCAAATCTATGGGCAATTTTTCGCGAACCGATAACACTAACATGACCATGTGCGACTTGCACGACAGCATTGACAGCACCGTGTTAATTTTGCGAAACCGTCTCAATTCTCAAATAGATCGTCGCGACATTCAAGTAATTAAAAAATATGGAAAGTTGCCTCCTGTAGAGTGTTATTCAGGACAGCTAAATCAAGTATTTATGAATCTAATTACCAACGCGATCGATGCTTTGGACGAGGTAGCACAAAATCAGCCCAATGCTGCGCTAAAAATTTTTATCAGCACAGAATTAGCTGGCCCCGATCGCGTGAGAGTGCGGATTGCTGACACGGGAACCGGAATGACACCACAGATAAAAGAGCGAATGTTCGAGCAGTTTTTCACCACCAAGGAAATCGGTAAAGGTACCGGTTTAGGATTGTCTATTGTCTACAAAATCTTAGTAGAGAATCACCGAGGCTCGCTTCGGTGCGAGTCGGAACCCTGCAAGGGAACCGAGTTTATCATGGAACTGCCGATCCAGCAAACTTAAGCAATTTACTAATCCTCGAAATTTATCTATTTTAACTATGTGTGGCACGGGCGTCCCGCCTGTGTTAACTGTGGCACGGGCGTCCCGCCTGTGTTAACTGTGGCACGGGCGTCCCGCCTGTGTTAACTATGTGTGGCACGGGCGTCCCGCCTGTGTTAACTGTGTGTGGCACGGGCGTCCCGCCTGTGTTAACTGTGGCACGGGCGTCCCGCCTGTGTTAACTGTGGCACGGGCGTCCCGCCTGTGTTAACTGTGGCACGGGCGTCCCGCCTGTGTTAACTGTGGCACGGGCGTCCCGCCTGTGTTAACTGTGGCACGGGCGTCCCGCCTGTGTTAACTGTG